>NZ_JABXEM010000255.1:0-16580 GCF_013372595.1 Myxococcus sp. AM011 | reverse complement strand
AGCGGGGCCCGGGCCTTGGGGGTAGACCGATGCTCGGGGCGTCGTCAGATTGCAGGGGCTTTCGTCATGAGGAGGACGTCATGTCGCACCGCAGCCGACTCGCGGGCTTCATCATCGATTGTGAAACCGGGGACGTGCGCTCCGCCGCCACCTTCTGGAGTCAGGCGCTGGGCCTCGGCGTGGGCGAGTTCGAAGTCGAGGGCGGCGCCGAATACGTGGGGCTCGAGAACACGCCCGTGGGGCTGAGCGTCGCGTTGCAGAAGGTCTCCCACCCCTCGCGTGTCCACCTGGACATCGAGGCGGATGACCAGGACGCGGAGGCCGCGCGCCTGGAAGCGCTGGGCGCGCGGCGCATCGGCTGGGTGAAACGCTGGTGGGTGATGGAGGCGCCCACGGGCCATCGCTTCTGCGTCGTCAAGATGCACCACCCGGACAAGGGCCCGCCGCCCACCGTCTGGGACTGAGCCGCGTCGCTGGGGGGGCGGGCTCAAAGCGCTCCGGCGACACTGGCGCGCAGGCGGCGGAGCCCCTCGTCGATGCCGTCCAACGTGAGCGCGCCGTAGCCCAGCACCCAGCCATGGCGCGTGGGCGTGCCGGCGAAGTAGGGGGAGAGCGCCTCCACGCCAACGCCCGCGGCTCGCGCCTGCCCGGTGAGCGTCCTCTCCAGCCGTGCGCCGCCCCGCGCGAAGGTCGCGCTCAGGTGCAGGCCCGCGACGGAGGGCAGCAGGCGCAGCCCGGAGCCGAAGTGGCGCGCGAGCCCTTCGGTGAGTCGCGCATGCCGGAGCTCGTACTCGCGTCGCGTCTTGCGCAGGTGGCGGGCCAGCATGCCGCTGTCGATGAAGCGCGCCAGGACGGCCTGGGCGGGGAGCTGGCTGTGCGAGTCCGACACCTGCTTCGCCAGGCCCAGCTCCCGCTGGAGAGACGGCGGCGCGACGAGGAAGCCCAGGCGCAGCGAGGGGAGCAGCACCTTGGAGAACGAGCCGACGTAGAGCACTCGCCCGGAGCGGTCCAGGGAATGGAGTGTCTCCAGTGGTCGGCCGCCGAAGCGGAACTCGCTGTCGTAGTCATCCTCGATGACCACCGCGTCCCGTTGGCGGGCCCAGTCGAGCAGCGCGCGCCTTCGCGGCGGTGACATCACGATGCCGAGCGGAAACTGGTGGGACGGCGTGACGTAGACGAGCCGTGCGTCGTCCGGCAGCGCGCTCACGTCGAGCCCCTCCGCGTCGACGGGCACGGGCACGACGCGGGCCCCGAGCGACTGGAACAGGAGGCGCGCGGGTGGGTAGCCCGGCTCCTCCACGGCGACGCAGTCCCCGGGCTCAAGCAGGACGCGCCCGATGAGGTCGAGCGCCTGCTGGGCGCCATGGGTGATGAGCACGTCGGTGGCGTCGGCGCGCACGCCTCGGGACACGCCGATGTGGCGCGCCACGGCCTCGCGCAGCTCGGGGTGTCCGAAGGGGTCCGCGTAGGCCGCCGTCATCGCCGAGGCGCGCAGCTGCCGCGCCATCAGCCGGCGCCAGGCCTCGAAGGGAAACAGCGTGGCGTCGGGGATGCCGACGCGGAAGTCATGGCGGGCAGGGGGCTCGGGCGGGCGAGGGGTGCGCAGCTCGCTCCAGATGGCCCGAGGGCGCAGCTTCACTCCAGCGGTGGCCCGGCCTCGGGGGGGATGCTCCCGAGGCGGAGCCTGGACGAAGCTGCCGGCCCGGGTGCGTCCCGTGAGCAGGCCCTCCGCGGCGAGCCACTCGTAGGCGACGCTCACCGTGTTGCGCGACACGCCCAGCCGCCGGGCCAGCTCGCGCGTGGGCGGCACCCGCTCTCCGCCGCGCAGGCGACCGTCGAGCATCTGCGCCCGAAGGCCTCGATATATCTGCCCCGCCAGGTCCCTGCGGTCCTTGAGGTCGACGTGAAGGTCCATGCCAGGGCCGTCCATAGGTTGGCCCAATGAGATTCGTCAAACCTGGACCTGTCGGAGGGCCATGGGTGGAGCACCCTGGGGGCACTTCTCAACCGCGCCCTGGAGCCGCCCCATGCGCCACGCCACGCCGCTGCTTGCTTCCCTCCCTGTCGACCCCGAGCGCATGTCCTGGGTGCCGATGGGCCCCCCTGGCCTCTCCTTCAAGCCCCTGCGCTTCTTCAAGGATGACGCTGGCTGGATGTACCTCTTCCGGCTGGAGCCCGGCACCGTCATTCCCCGCCACCGACACACGGGGGAGGTGCACGCCTTCAACCTCTCCGGGAAGCGCGAGCTGCTCGACACCGGCGACGTGGTGGGTCCTGGCGGCTACGTCTACGAGCCCCCGGGCAACACCGACAGTTGGAGGGTCATCGGTGATGAGCCGGTGGTGATTCTCATCAACGTGCGCGGCGCCGTCGAGTACCTGGACGCCGAGGGCCGCGTCACCAGGAGCGTCGGCTCCGCGGCCCGGCTGGAGACGTACCGACAGTGGTGCGCTGCGAACGGTGCGGAGTTCCTGGCCACCTTGGAATGAGGACGTCAGTGGTGGAGCTGGGCATCCACCGTGTCCAGCACGTCGCCGCCCTCGCCGGTGAAGACGAGCCTGGTCATCGCAAGGGCGAAGCCCGCCACCTGCTTCGCGGTGATTCGGGGCGGCATGGAGAGCGCGTGCGGATCCGTGACGACGTCGACCAGGGCGGGCCCCGGGTGTGAGAGGGCTCGCTCGAAGGCGCCGCGCACGTCCTCGGGGGCCTCCACGCGCTGCCCCATGACACCCATGGCCTCCGCCAGCTTCGCGAAGTTCGGGTTCACCAGGTCCGTCTCCGTGTCCGGGTAGCCCGACACCTGCATCTCCAACTTCACCATGCCCAGCGAACTGTTGTTGAAGATGACGACCTTCACCGGCAAGTCGTACTGCGCCAGGGTGAGGAAGTCGCCCATCAGCATGGCGAAGCCGCCGTCTCCGGACATGGAGATGACCTGTCGGCCCGGGTACAGGAGCTGCGCGCCAATGGCCTGCGGCAGCGCGTTGGCCATGGAGCCGTGCGTGAAGGAGCCGATGATGCGCCGCTCGGCCGTCGCGCGCAGGTAGCGGGCGGACCACACGTTGCACATGCCTGTGTCCACGGTGAAGACGGCGTTGTCGGCGGCCACCTCGTCGAGCATGGCGGCGACGAACTCCGGATGCAGCGGCCGGTGCGAGCCGACGTTGCGCACGTGGGAGTCCAGCTTGCGGCGCGCCTTGGCCAGTTCCTCCAGGGCGTTCTCCAGATGTCGGCGGTCCTCCTTCTGCTCCAGCCGGGGCAGCAGGGCGCGCAGCGTCTCCCGGACGTCGCCGCAGACGCCCAAATCCAGGCGCGAGCGGCGTCCCAGATGCTCCGGCCGCACGTCCACCTGGGCAATCTTGGGCTTCACGGGCATGAACGAGTCGTAGGGGAAGTCCGTGCCCAGCAGGAGCAGGACGTCGCACGCGTGCATCGCCTCGTACGCGGCGCCGTAGCCCAGCAGGCCCGTCATGCCCACGTCGTAGGGGTTGTCGTACGCCACCCACTCCTTGCCCCGGTACGCATGGCCCACGGGGGCCTGGAGCACCTTGGCCAGCGCGAGCACCTCCGCGTGGGCGCCCTTGCAGCCGCTGCCGCAGAACACCGTCACCCGCGAGGCCGAGTTGAGCAGCGCGGCGAGCTTGTCCAGCTCCGCGTCGACCGGACGCACCATGGGGGGAATGGTGGAGAAGGTGGAAGGGACGTCTTCGCCGGCGTCGAGCGCGGCGATGTCTCCAGGGAGTACCACGGCGGACACGCCGCCTTTCGCCAGCGCCGTCTGCGCCGCGAGCCGGAACAAGCGAGGGGTCTGCTTCGGGTTGGAGACCATCTCGCAGTAGTGGCTGCACTCGCGGAAGAGCAGCTCCGGGTGCGTCTCCTGGAAGTAGGAGGTGCCAATCTGGTCGCTGGGGATGTGAGAGACGAGCGCCAGCACGGGGGCGTAGCTGCGGTGGGCGTCATAGAGCCCGTTGATGAGGTGCAGGTGGCCCGGGCCGCAGCTCCCCGCGCACACCGCGAGCTTGCCGCTGAGCTGCGCTTCGGCGGAGGCGGCGAAGGCCCCGGACTCTTCATGCCGGATGCGGACCCAGCGCAGCTTGCCCTGGCTGCGGCGCACGGCGTCGGTGATGGGATTGAGGCTGTCACCGACGACGCCGTAGATGCGCTCCGCACCCGCGTCGATGAGCGTCTGGACGAGCGCATCCGCCACACTGGAGTGACTCATGGGGATGAAGCTGGGCGGCGCCAGGCCTCCAGACAACCCGAGTCAGCGAGGATGCAGGCGCTCTGCCGGTCGCCCCGGACGCGGGAGGGAATCCCGCGGCCAGGCGGCGCTACGGCCTACTCGTAACAGCTGCTCG
Organism: Myxococcus sp. AM011; assembly: GCF_013372595.1. NCBI lineage: Bacteria > Pseudomonadati > Myxococcota > Myxococcia > Myxococcales > Myxococcaceae > Myxococcus > Myxococcus sp. AM011. The sequence continues at coordinate 12,222 of NZ_JABXEM010000255.1, read as the reverse complement.
CGATTTCGCGCAGCTCGACGATGCCCCACTCACTGGCGGGACACGCGTGGGCATATTCCAGGGCCTCATCGCGCGTCTTGCAGTTGAGGAGGAAGAAGCCGCCGATGATTTCCTTCGACTCGGTGAAGGGACCGTCGCTCACCGTGCGCTTGCCGCCGTAGTTCTCGATGCGTACCGCGTTGTCGTCGGACTTGAGCGCCTCGCCCGTGATGAGCACGCCATTGGTTCGGAGCTTCTCCTGGAAGGCCATCATCCGAGCGTAGGCGGCCTGGCCCTCTTCCATTGGCCGGGCCTGGCGCTTCCCCGGGGCCTCCATCATCAGCAGCATGAATGACATCGCGCTCCCTCCTTTTTGAGAGCCATGACTTTACGCCAGCCCCATGACACGGCGTCGAGCCACCGCGCGCGTGTTGCTCGCTCTCCATCGCTTCGTCGCCAGTCGCACGGTGCGTTTTCCATTCGGGTGGACCGGCCCGCTTTTCCCTGTCCGGTATCCGACGGGTGTGGACCCGCCGCCGCACCATGGGTGAGAGAAGACCGCGCGACACGAACGGTGTTCCTCGGTGGTTGACCGCGCGCGTCGGAGAGGAGAGCTTCCGGGGCGATGAGCGCTGGCCCTGACCTCTTCTCCGCTTCCGTCGACGTGAATCGCTTCGCTCCCCTCGCGGAGAGGATGCGGCCACGCACTCCCGATGAGTTCATCGGTCAGTCCCACCTGCTGGGCCCCGGAGGACCGCTGCGGCGGTTGATGGAGCGCAAGCAGATTGTCTCCTCGCTGTTCTGGGGACCGCCCGGCGTGGGCAAGACGACGCTGGCGCGCATGCTGGCCTCCAGCGTCGACGCGGAGCTGGTCATCCTGTCGGCCGTGTCGGACGGCATTCCGCGCATCCGCGAAGTCGTGGCGGAGGCCGAGCGCGCGCGCAACCAGTACTCGCGCCGCACGGTGCTCTTCGTCGACGAAATCCACCGCTGGGCGAAGAACGTCCAGGAGCAGGCGCTGCCGCACGTGGAGAGCGGCCTGTTCGTCCTGTTGGGCGCGACGACGGAGAACGTCAGCTTCGAGGTGCGCCCCGCGCTCGTCAGCCGGTGTCGTGTCTTCCAGCTCCAGGAGCTGACGCTCGCGGACATCCAGGGCGCGCTCCAGCGGGCACTCACCGACGAGAAGCGCGGGCTGGGCAAGCGCAAGCTGAACGTGGGCGAGGACACGCTCGCGCTGCTGGCGAGGGGTGGGGCGGGGGACGTGCGCAAGGCGCTGGGCGCGCTGGAGATGGCCGCGGGGCTGACGGCGGACGGTGGCGAAATCACCGTGGACACGGCGCGCGAGGCGGTGGGCACGGGGCTTTCGCGGCACGACAAGGATGGAGACCAGCACTACGACTTGCTGAGCGCGCTCCAGAAGTCCTGCCGGGGCTCCAACGCGCAGGGCGCCATCTTCTGGGCGGCGAAGCTGCTGCAGACCGGGGACGTGGTGTCGCTGTGGCGCAGGCTCAAGGTCATCGCCGTGGAGGACGTGGGCATGGCGATGCCGGAGGCCATCACCATCGTCCGGGCGTGCGAGGAGGGCTTCCACTCCACGGGCATGCCGGAGGGGCGGCTGTTCGTCGCGCATGCCGTCGTCACGCTGGCCACCGCGCGCAAGAGCAACCGCGCCTATGCCGCGATGAACGCCGCGCTCGCCGCGCTGGAGGAGCACCCCAACGCGGCGCCGCCGCTGCCGCTGCGCAACGCGCCCACGGATTTGATGAAGGAGCTGGGGCACGGCAAGGGCTACACGCCGCCCTGGGACTTCAAGGACCACTACGCCCCGGGGCAGACGTACCTGCCCGCGCCGCTGGAGCGCTCCGTCTTCTACCGTCCGAGCAAGGAGGGCTACGAGGCGGAGGTCCACGAGCGCATGAGCCACTGGTGGCGCGAGGACAAGGCCAGCCGGGACGAGTAGTCACGGACCGGAAGTCAACGGGACGCGGGTCGGTGTGGGCACCCCTCGCAACACACGGCACACTGTGGCCGTTGGGCACCTGTCGCCCCCGCGAGTGTTCTCTTCGTCCGGGCGCGGGCCGTCCTTGCATCGCCGGATGAGGGTGCTCTATTCCGCCGCGTGACGGTCTCCGAGAAACATCGTGCCATCGAAGCGGTCTGGCGAATCGAGTCCGCTCGGCTCATCGCCGGTCTGACGCGCATGGTGCGTGACGTCGGGCTCGCCGAGGAGCTCGCGCAGGACGCGCTGGTTGCCGCGCTGGAGCGCTGGCCCACGGCAGGCATCCCGGACAACCCGGGCGCGTGGTTGATGGCCACCGCCAAGCGGCGCGCCATCGACGAGCTTCGCCGGGGCAAGCGCGTCGAGCGCAAGCACGAGGAGCTGGGCCACGAGTTGGAGTCGGACCAGGAATACGGCGCGCCGGACCTGGACGCGGCGCTCGACAACGAGGTGGGCGACGACCTGCTGCGCCTGATGTTCATCGCCTGCCACCCCATCCTGTCGACGGAGGCCCGCGTCGCGCTCACCCTGCGGCTGCTCGGGGGCCTGACGACGGAGGAGATTGCTCGCGCGTTCCTGGTGCCGTCCACCACCGTCGCCCAGCGCATCGTCCGGGCGAAGCGCACGCTCTCCGAGGAGAAGGTGCCCTTCGAGCTGCCCCGGGGCGAGGAGCTCGCGGTCCGCCTGTCGTCGGTGCTGGAGGTCATCTACCTCGTCTTCAACGAGGGCTACTCCGCGACGGCGGGCGACGACTGGATGCGGCCGGAGCTGTGCGCGGACGCGCTGCGGCTAGGACGCATCCTCGCGGAGCTCGCGTCCCAGGAGCCGGAGGTCCACGGGCTCGTCGCGCTGATGGAGATTCAAGCGTCACGCTCGCGGGCCCGCGTGGGGCCCAACGGTCAGCCCGTGCTGCTGCTCGAACAGAACCGCGCGCTCTGGGACCAGCTCCTCATCCGCCGCGGGCTCGCGGCGCTGGAGCGCGCGGAGAAGCTGGGCGGGGCGCAGGGGCCGTATGCGTTGCAGGCCGCGCTCGCCGCGTGTCATGCCCGCGCGCGTCAGCCAGAGGATACGGACTGGGCGCGCATCGCGTCGCTGTACGCGGTGCTCGGGCGGCTCACCCCGTCGCCCGTCGTGGAGCTGAACCGCGCGGTGGCGCTGTCGATGGCGTATGGCCCCGCCGCCGGACTGGCGGTGGTGGACACGCTGACCTCGGAGCCCTCGCTCGCCCACTATCATCTGCTGCCCAGCGTGCGCGGAGACCTGCTGCGCAAGCTGGGCCGCTTCGACGAAGCCCGGAAGGAGTTCGAGCGGGCGGCCACGCTCACCCGCAACGTGCGCGAACAGGCCCTGCTCCTGGACCGCGCCGCCGCCTGCGCTCGCAAGGAGGCGTGAGCGCCAGGACGCGTACTCTCGCGGAAATCTTCCGCGACGCCTGGAGCCGAAGCGTTGACCGTCGTGCGCAAGCAGCCGCTCGTCCCGGGTGACGTGGCTCCAGGGCCGCCGTGCGGGGGAGTTGGACTACCCTGTGCGCATGTGCCGGAACATCAAACCCCTGTTCAACTTCTCGCCCCCCGCCACGGATGACGACATCCGCGCGGCGGCCTTGCAGTTCGTCCGGAAGATCGCCGGGACGCGCAAGCCGTCGAAGCAGAACGCCGACGCGTTCGAGGTCGCCGTCGAGGAAATCTACCGAAGCTCGAAGCGGATGCTGGACGGGCTGGTGGCGACGACGCCCCCGAGAGACAGGGTGCGGTTCGAGGCACTGAAGAAGCTGCGCTACAAGAAGGCAGAGGCCGGCTGAAGTCCCGCGCCGCCTTCGAGCAAGCGCTGACCGACTGTTCCCACGCAGTGCACACGGCGCATGCGGCCGAGGCTGGCCCTTGCGTCCTGAGGTCGTCCGATGAAGCGGTCCTCGTGGTGGTCCGTGGTGGTTGTCGCCTCGCTGCTCGAAGTGGGTTGTGGAAGCGGGAGTCCGGAGGCGCCTGAAGCCAGTGCGCCCGCGAGTGCCACCGGGGCGCTCGCATGCAACACGCGCATCACCTACGGAGACCGGTGGATTCATTCCGCGGGTCACCCCGGCTATGACATCGCCGCGGACCTGGTGACGTGGGATGGCGTCTGCGTCAACGAGGGCACCAACTCCTACGCCGTGCTCTCCAACGGCTGGAAGCCGTACTTCACGGGCCACAACGGCTGTGTGATGGCGCTCGACACCACCTGCCCCGGCGCGGGGGCCTGCGCCACGCGCGTCACATACGGCGCCGCGTGGCTGCATCCGGCGAACCACCCCGCGCAGTACGACGACGTCGGGGGCCGCGTGTATTGGGACAGGGCCTGTGTGAACGCGTCCCCCAACTCCCACGCCGTGCTGTCGAACGGCTGGGGGCCCTACTTCTCGGGAGCGAATGCGTGCGGCATGTCCTTCCGCTACACGGGCTGCGGCGGCCTGTACCAGAACCCCGTCGTCGCCGTGGACTGCGCGGACCCGGGCGTCATCCACGACGGCACCCGCTATGTGGCCGCGTGCACGTCCGGCGGCGCGGCCAGCGCCTTCCCGCTGCGCGTCTCCACGGACCTGGTGACGTGGACGGGCGCGGGCTCCATCTTCCCCTCGGGGACTCGGCCGTCGTGGGCCTCCGGTGACTTCTGGGCGCCGGAAATCCACCGCGTGGGCAGCCGCTTCATCGCCTACTACACGGCGCGCCACACGGACGGGAAGCTGTCCATCGGCGCCGCCACGTCCACCAGCGCGCTGGGCCCCTTCACGGACTTGGGCAGGCCCCTCATCCACGACGCGGGCATGGGGATGATTGACGCCACGTTCTTCACGGACACCGCGGGGACGGGGTACCTGGTGTGGAAGGCGGATGGGAACGCGGTGGGCCAGCCCACGCCCATCTACGGCCAGGCGCTCTCAGCGGACGGCCTGTCGCTGGTGGGGACGCGCCGCACGCTCATCACCAACAACCTCGGCTGGGAGGGCGGCGTGGTGGAGGCGCCCTGGGTCGTCGCGCGCGGCGGCTATTACTACCTCTTCTACAGTGGTAACGCGTACTACAACAGCACCTACGCCGTGGGAGTCGCTCGGGCCACCAGTCCGCTGGGGCCGTACACCAAGGCGGGTTCACCCATCCTCGCGACAGGAGGCGGCTGGGTGGGGCCGGGCCACAACTCCGTGGTGAATGGACCAGGAGGCGACACGGTCATGGTCTACCACGCGTGGAACAATGCTCACACCGCGCGGGTCATGCTCGTGGATGCCATCACCTGGCCGGACGGCTGGCCCGCGGTGCCGGAGGCTCCCTCGGCGGGCTCGCGTCCCCGGCCGTAGCCTCGGGGCGGTTGGAGGGGGCACGGCGCACCGTGCCCCCTTCCGGCGTCAGGACATCCCGGCGGAGGTGTTGAGCGAGGCCTCGGGGGCCTCGACCTTCTGGGGCCCCAGGGCGGAGCGCTGCAGCCAGCCCGCGAGGCCCAGCAACACGAGCCCGGACGTGCGCAGCGTGCGGAGCAGCTCCGCGGCGTGCGCCCCGTCACCGGGGAGCAGCGGGGCCAGCCACACGCGCGCGTCATAGAGCAGCCACGTGGCGCCGGACAGGCCCATGGCCCACCACACCCAGGCCAGCTTCCCGCCGCGCAGCATGTACGCCACGCTCAGGATGGGGGCGACCAGGAAGATGGTCGTCATGTCCGCCAGCGTCGACACCGCGCTGATGACCGCCGAGGGCAGGGAGATGGCGCCGGAGGCGAAGTTGCGCATCTCCGTGAAGAGCGAGGGGATGCCCACCGCCAGCGCCGCGAGGGTCGTCGCCGCCCACAGCGCCTTCGTGCGAGGGCTGGAGGGAGGCTGGAGGCCGGACTTCCGGTAGGTCATCGCCAGGAGGATGAGCGCGTAGACGGTGGCGTTGTTGGCCAGCACCACGGCGACCATGCGGTAGGGCAGAAGCGGCGAGGACGTGAAGGGCACGTCCGGCACCGTGTGCAGCCAGTAGCTGCGCAAGGCCGCGCTGACCAGGGACAGGGCGGCTCCCGCCGTGAGCCCGCCCCACACCTTGCGCAGGTAGTCTCCGGAGACGAACGAACTCGCCGCGGCGAACGTGCCGGCGACGGCGAGCAGGCCGCTCACCCAGCCCGCGACGTCATGCACCAGCCCCACCCGCTCGGGCGCCGCCGTCGCGACGGCGATGAGGTGCGCCAACTGGAGCGCGATGACGGCGCCGAACCACGGCGCGACGGAGGTGGAACGCGCGGAAGCGGGGCTCATCGCGCCTTCTCCAGCGAGGTGGCGATTTCCGCGAGGATGACCTTGGCGTGCAGCGCGCCAATGAAGGTGTTGAGCATCGGCTTGAGGCCTTCGAGCAGTTGCGGGATGTCCTGGAGGGTGACCTGCTCCGGCGGGCGCTTCAGCGCGCGCAGCGCCGCCGTGTGGATGGCCATCTTCGCGGTGAAGCCTCCGAGCAGGGGTTCGAGGTGACGCACGAGAATGTCGTGCCAGCCAGTGGGGGCGGTCTGGGAGGACGAGGTGAGAATCGCGAACGCTCCTGGTGAGGAGTTCCAGGGTAGAGCGAATCCCGAAGACATACGAGAGGCCCGTCCGAGCCTCTCGTCGATTGAGTCCTGTTGTACCTGGATTGCAGAGAGCACCTGTCTTGAGAGTGACAACAGGTGTAGGGGGTGAGGACGCCGCGTGCTGCGCCCGGCCGCCGGATGTCCGAGCAGGCATCCGGCGGTCAATGTGGGACGGACGGACGGACGGACGGCTCAGGCCTTGATGTATCGCTCGAAGACGAAGCCGAAGTCCTTCACCCAGTACTTCTGCTGCGCGCCGGCGAGCCAGGCGAAGGCGGCCTGGTTGAGTTCCTTGAAGGACTCGACGATGGGGGCGGGGCCCGCCTGTCCGCGGCCGAGCGTGGTGGAGGCCACCTCCAGGCTCGTCTTCGCGTGGCTGAGCGCCAGTTCGTTCTCGTGCATCAGCTCGGAGATGCGGAACAGGGCCTTGTAGAGGTCCTTCACCTGCTCCAGGTGCTTCTTGTGCACGTCGATGGAGAAGTCCCGTGCGCCCAGGCGGAACTTGATTTCGACGTCCATGTCGATGGTGCCCGCCGTCTCCAGCATGACGTTCGAGATGGGGTTGGAGCTGTACGTGAAGCGGCGCAGCATGCGCTTCTTGCTGGCGGCGCTGGTGCCGTCGAGGTGGACGAGCGCCTTGTTGGTGAAACAGTACTCGTCGGACTTGGACTTGATGATGAAGAAGATCTTCTCCTGGTCCTCGTGCATCACATAGTCGTCGGAGTCCACCTTGTCGTAGTCCGCGGTGGCGATGACGGAACCGATATCACTGAGGCCGAGCGCGTCTGCGGCGAGCTTCCCGAACATGTCGAATCTCCCTGGGTGTGGTGTGCAGCGAGGTGGAACCGCGTGGCCCGTGTCGGGCCCCGGGCGAGCATAGGGGACGGCCCCGTCAGAGGTCGAAGCGAATGCCCTGCGCCAGGGGCAGCGCGTCGGAGTAGTTCAGGGTGTTGGTCTGCCGCCGCATGTATGCCTTCCACGCGTCGGAGCCGGACTCGCGGCCGCCGCCGGTGTCCTTCTCGCCACCGAAGGCGCCGCCAATCTCCGCGCCGGAAGTCCCGATGTTGACGTTGGCGATGCCGCAGTCGGAGCCGGAGGCGGACAGGAACTTCTCCGCGCTCTGCAGGTCCCGGGTGAACACGGACGACGACAGGCCCTGGGGCACGCCGTTCTGGAAGGTGATGGCCTCGTCCAGCGTCCGGTACGGCATGACGTAGAGGATGGGCGCGAAGGTCTCCGTCTGGACCCATGCATCCGTGGGCTTCACGCTGGTGATGAGCGTGGGTTGCACGAAGTTTCCCGGGCGCTCCAGCGCCTTGCCTCCGCTGACGATGCGGGCCCCCGCCGCGCGCGCCTGTTCCACGGTCGCCTCGAAGCGCTGCACGGCGGCCTTGTCGATGAGCGGGCCCATCAGGGTGCCCGGCTCCAGCGGGTCGCCGATGCGCGTCTCCACCTGGGCATACGCGGTGGCGAGCTTCCCCAGCACGTCGTCGAAGATGGACTCATGGACGAAGAGCCGGCGCGTGGTGGTGCAGCGCTGGCCCGCGGTGCCCACCGCGCCGAAGACGATGGCGGGAATCGCCAGCTTCAGGTCGGCGGTGGCGTCCACGATGATGGCGTTGTTGCCGCCCAGCTCCAGCAGGCTCCGTCCCAGTCGCTGTGCCACGCGCACGCCCACCTGGCGTCCGACGGCGGAGGAGCCGGTGAAGCTCACCAGCGCGACGCGCGGGTCCTCCACCAGGCGCTCGGCGCGCGCGGTGCCCGCGGCGTTGAGCAGGAAGAAGACCTCCGGGAAGCCGCCCGCCTTCAGCGCGGCGTTGCAGATGCGCGTCGAGGCGATGGCCGTCAGCGGCGTCTTGGGCGAGGGCTTCCAGATGGACACGTCCCCGCACACGGCGGCGATGAACGCGTTCCAGGACCAGACGGCCACGGGGAAGTTGAAGGCGCTGATGATGCCCACCAGGCCCAGCGGATGCCATTGCTCGTACATCCGGTGGCCCGGGCGCTCGGAGTGCATCGTCAGGCCATAGAGCATGCGCGACTGGCCCACGGCGAAGTCGGCGATGTCGATCATCTCCTGCACCTCGCCGTCGCCCTCGGCCTTCACCTTGCCCATCTCCAGCGCGACGAGCGAGCCGAGCGCGTCCTTGTGCTTTCGCAGGGCCTCGCCGCACAACCGGATGGCCTCGCCACGCCGGGGGGCGGGCAGCGCGCGCCACGCCACGAAGGCCTGGGCGGCGGCGTGCATCAGCTTCTCCTGGTCCTCCGCGCTCGCGGACGACACGGTCGCCAGGCGCTGGCCATTGGAGGGATTGAAGACCTCCAGGGCGGGCTCGGAAGCGGAGCCGGCCCACTCGCCGTGACCGAGATAGCTGCCAGGGTTGTGCTCGGTCAGGCCGAGCGCGTCGAGGGTGGGGTGGAGCATGGGCGACTTCCTACAACGTCGGGGGCTTCCTGGCGACCGGTGGCGCGGGTGGGCGGCCCGGCTGCGTGAGCACCCAGTCCACGAAGGTCCGCGCCGCGGCCCGGAGCCGACGGTGGGATGGGTAGACGACGAAGTAGGAGTAGCGCGTGGGCAGCGGAGGACCGGGCAGTCGGACGAGACTCCCGTTGGCGAGGAAGGGCTCGGAGACCTTGTCGCGCGCGAGCGCCGCGCCCAGTCCACGCGCGGAGGCGAGCAGCGCGTTGGTGGTGTCGCTGAACTCGTGGCGCACGTCGATGCGCGCGCCGTGCACCCCGGCGGCGCGGAACCAGTCCTGCCACGACTGCCGCGCCAGGTCCCCCACGAGCGGCAGCTTCTGGATGTCCGCCGGGGCCGACACGTGCTCGACCCCGGGCAGGTCCGGGGACGCCACCGGGAACATGGCGTCCGGCATCAGGTGATGGGCGGTCATCCCCGGCCAGTGACCCAGGCCATAGCGGATGCCCACGTCAGGCCCTCCCTCGTCGAAGCGCGTCAGCGCCATCTCCGTGTCGACGCGGATGCGCACGTGCGGGTGGGCCGATGCGAAGTCCGGCAGGCGCGGCAGCAGCCAGGTGTGGGCCAGCGAGTGCATGGTGGTGAGGCGCACGCGGTGGCGCTCCTCCCGGGTGTCTCCCAGCTCGCGCACCACGTCGTCGATGTCCGCCAGCGCGCCCCCCGCGGCGTCGGCGAGCTGACGGCCCTCCATCGTCAGGGACACGCCGCGCGCATGCCGCTCGAAGAGGGTGACGCCGAGCAGTCCCTCCAGCTTGCGCACGTGGTGGCTGACCGCGCTGGCCGTCAGGTGCAGCTCCTCCGCCGCATGGGCGAAGTTCTGGTGGCGCGCGGCCGCCTCGAAGGCCGCCAGGGCCGGGAGCCAGGCCGAGGGAAGGGGCATGCGAGCCTCAAATCATATTTGTGGCTGCCCTCAAAACCATGAGGTTGTGACAGGAGGGGGCCGGGAGCAGAAAGAGGGCAGACCGGCGTCAGATTCGTGCCTTGCGTCACCCTGGTGGACCGTCCGATGAACTCTCCCGCTCTTGTCCGTCCCGTCGTTCCCGCCCTGTCCGGCGCCTGGCTCACCCCGCTGGAGTTGGGGTTGCTGGGGGCCATCTGGGGCTCCTCCTTCATGTTCATGCGCATCGCCGCGCCTGACTTCGGGGCCCTGCCGCTCGTCTCGGTGCGGCTGGTGCTGGGGGCGCTCGTGCTGATGCCCTTCCTCTTGCGCCACCGCGCGGCCTTCACGCCCTCGCTCTGGCCGAAGCTGGCGCTGGTGGGCGCGCTCAACGCGGCGGCGCCCTTCGCCCTCTTCGCCTGGGCCGCGCAGCGTGCGCCCGCGGGCATCAGCGCCATCGCCAACAGCATGACGGTGCTCTTCACCGCGCTGGTGGCCTTCCTCTTCTACGGCGAGCGCATCGGCGGACGGCGGGCGGTGGCGCTCGTCATGGGCTTCGCCGGCGTGGTGGTGCTCGCCAGCGGCAAGATCGCCGGAAGCAGCCCTGGCCTCGCGGTGGCGGCGGGCGTGTCCGCGGCCTTCTTCTACGGCGTCTCGGCGAACCTGGTGAAGAGGCACCTCACGGGCCTGCCGGCGGGCGCGGTCGCCGCGGCCACGCTGGGCTGCGCCGCGCTGCTGACGTTGCCGTTCGCCGTGGCCTCCTGGCCGTCCCAGCCCATCCGGGGCGTGTCCTGGTTGTCGGCCGTCGCGCTCGGCGTGCTCTGCACCGGGGCGGGGTATGCGCTGTACTACCGGCTCATCCAGCGGATTGGCGCGCCCCGCGCCGTCACCGTGACGTACCTGCTGCCGCTGTTCGGCGTGGCCTGGGCGTGGGTGCTGCTGGACGAGCCGGTGACGCTCACCATGGCCGCCGCGGGCACGCTCATCCTGGGCAGCGTCGCGCTGAGCCAGCGGAAGCCCTCCTGAGGGAAGGGCTCCGCCGGCCCGGCTCGGAGTGGCTCGGCTCAGGGACAGCCGGAGCTGACCTGGAGCGCGTCGTAGGCCATCCACCCGTTGCGCTTGGTTCCGGTGGTGGCCGCGATGACATAGCCATACAGGAACTTCATCTCCCCCGACTGCTGGCGATAGCGGCCCGCGCTGTCCTGGACCCAGAGGGGGATGTCGATGGAGGGAACGCCATGCTCCGTGGGCACGTCCAGGCGCTGGAACTTGGTGCCCGCGGGGAAGTGGTCCACCGCCGGTCCGCCCAGGGCCATGCCCGGGACGTTGAAGACGAGGTTGACCGAGCGCTGCCCGTTGGCGCGCACCAGCGGCAGGTAGTCTCCGGCGCGCTCGTGCGTCGCGTCGCTGTCGTAGACGACCTTCTTGAGCTCCAGCACCGGGTCATGTGAGTTGCGCACGGCGTAGCAGCCCAGCTTGTCCAGTCCCGCGCCCAGGGCGGAGACGTGGCCGACCTTCTGCTCGAAGGACGTGCGGCCCAGGATGCTGGAGATGGGCAGCCACCCCGCGCTCGAGTTGGACGTCGACACCGCGAAGGCGTACGGCTCTCCGGCGAACGTGCGCGTCTGCCCGTAGTTGAAGGCGGCGCTGGTGCGCGTGTTCGTCCCCACCACGGTGCCGTTGCCGTCCCGGATGGGAACCCCTGTCGTAAGGCCCCAGTTGTCGTCCGCCGGGTCGTTGGTGGGGACGCGGTTGCCTCCGTTCACCTGCAGCTTGCAGTTGTAGCCGCTCACCAGGCAGTAGCCGCCATTCACCCCGGAGAAGGCCGCCTGCTCCCGCGTCGACAGCGCTCCCTCCGTGTCCCCGCCGTCGAGGGAGCTGGCGCCTCCACAGGCGGCGGTCGTGCACAGCAGGAAACCGAGACTCGTGAAAATCAGTTTTCGCATATCAATCGGAAATAATGGAAAGTCCGTGTCGTCGTCAATGCGCGCTTCGTCGAGCGCGTGCGTCATGCGGAGAAGTCAGACAGTGGACATGTCGCGCCGTGTTTCAGGGGCCCGAGGCTCGACAGGGCCTGGTGTATGGGATTGCGACGAGGAGGGGCGTCGCATTGTCATTGCGCGAGCCTTCGCGCTTCCCATGCGAGGGGGTAGTCTGGCGGGGAGATGGCCCGCCCCACCGAAGTCCCTGTCCCCCCGCGCCGCTTCCATGACGAGCCGCTCGTCCTCATCCTGCGCCACCTGAAGGAGACGCTCGCGGGAGAGGGCAGGGTGCGCATCGAGGTGCCGGACCCGGACCTGGGTCGAGGCTCCTATCCGGGGG
>NZ_JABXEM010000254.1:0-16688 GCF_013372595.1 Myxococcus sp. AM011 | reverse complement strand
GGTGGGTGCGCACGTAGTCCTCCGGCAGCCCCGCCAACGCCGAGGGCGCGACATCCAGGTGCCGCACGTCCTCGTGGATGTGGCGGTTGAACTCCTGGCCCAGGACGATGAGCTCCTCCTGGAGCATGCGCACGCGCTCGCGCGTGGCCTCGTCCCGGTTCACGCCCGCGCGCTGGAAGCCTCGCAGCACCTTCGCCACCCAGCGCCGCGTCACCGCGTCCTGGCGGGTGACATCGAGCGCGGCCAGCACGTCGTAGACGCGGCGGTCCAACGAGATATCCGTGCGCACCCGCTCCACGGCCTGCTCGCACCGCTCCGCGGCGGCCCGGAACGCGGCGTCCGGATGTACGTTGGCGCCGATGCCCGAGCGCCCGACGGTGTCGTCCAGGAGCGCCATGGCGTCGTCATACGTGGTGAGCAGCGCCTCCGTCGTCACGGGGCGGGCGCCGGGCGTCGTCAGCCGCGCCACCGCGCCACGGGCCTCCTGGATGTCGCGCCGACACGCCTCCATGAAGTGTTCGGGGCTGGTGGCCAGCAGCCGCCCGGCTTCCGGCGCGAGCAAACCTCGTGTGTCGCCCGCGCGAACGGGTGTCCGGGCAGACGTGCCCAGGCACCCCGCGAACATGACGGCGACGATGACGAAGCTGGAACGCAAAGGGCCCTCCCGAACCGGAGTGTGAACACCGTGGCGCCTGGGACTTGGGGCTTCCCCGTATGCGCTCACGCAGAAAGGACGGGAATGGGTGTCTTTTGTTGCAAATATTCACCCTGACTGGAGTCGGGTGGTGAAGTGCGATGCCTGGAAGGGTGAGACGGTGTGGGGCCCGGCCAGACGAGTGTGGCTCAGGTTCCCACCTGGAAGAAGCGGGAGGCGTTGTCGCGGGTGACGCGGCGCACGACGCGCTCGGAGAGGCGGGCCTTGGAGAGCAGGTTGGCCACGCGCGCGAGGCCGAGGATGTCGCCGGCGCCATCTCCGGCGTCGGAGTTGAGCACGAGCCGCTCACTGCCCAGCTTGCGCACCAGCGCCACGGCGCGCTCGGCGGCCAGGGCCTCCGGGTGCAGGGTGAGGCCGGCCCAGTGGCCCACCTCCAGGATGGTGCGCACGGTGCGCGCGGTGGCGTGGTCCACCAGCACGCGCGAGGGCAGCACGCCGGACTGGCGCAGCAGCAAGAGGATGCGGCGCGTGTGGCGCTCCTTGTCCGCCAGGGGCGTGTGCACGACGACGCGCAGCTTGAGGCTGCGCGCCAGCGCGAGCTGCTCCAGGAAGGCCTCCTCTTCCTCTTCTCCGCCCGCGTGCAGCCCCGTCTCGCCCAGGGCGACGACGCGGCCGCCCTCGAAGTAGTCGGGCAGGGCGGAGAGGACCTCCGACAGGCCGCGGCGGGGGATGCAGCGCGGGTGGACGCCCAGCGCGGCGTATGCGCGGATGCCCACCTTCTCCAGCCGGGGAAGCTGCCGCTCCACGATGTCGTCGAAGTGGCGCAGCAGGGCCTTGGAGGTGGGCTCCGGGAAGTGGTGCGCCACCACGAGCGCCCGCTCCACCCCGAAGAAGCGCATCGACTCGAGGTCCTGGTCGCTCAGGCCCTCGGGGTGCAGGTGCGCGTCGAAGATGGGCAGGGGCTCGGGCACGGTGTGTCTCAATCCTGTCCCAGGGAGAGGCCCTCGTTGCGCGGGTCGCTCGCGGAGAAGCGCAGACCTGTCTTCGGGTCGATGAACACCGCCTCCGCGTCGCCCCACTGGTCCACGCGGCGCACCTTGTGTCCCTTGGCCTCCAGCGCGGACAGCGTGGCCGGCTCCAGGCCCCACTTGTCCACCCAGAGCTCGTCCGGGAGGTACTGGTGATGGACGCGGCCCTCGTTCACCGCGCGCGCCACATCCATGCCGCTGTCCACCATGTTGCTGATGACCTGGATGACGGTGGTGGGGATGGTGGAGCCGCCCGGGCTGCCCACCGCGAGCATGACGCGCTTGGGGTCCTCCTTGGAGAACACCAGCGTGGGCGACATGGAGGACTGCGGCACCTTGCCGGGCTGAATCGCGTTGGGCTCGCCGGTGACGAGGCCGTACGCGTTGGGCACGCCGGGCTGCGCGGCGAAGTCGTCCATCTCGTCATTCAGCAGCACGCCGGTGCCCTTGGCGACGACACACGAGCCGAAGCTGTAGTTCACCGTGGTCGTCAGCGCCACCGCGTTGCCCTGCTTGTCCACGACGGAGATGTGCGTGGTGTTCTTGCGCTCCGGCTCAGGCGTCAGCGTCACCGGCTTGTCCGTCAGCGTGGAGCCCTGCGAGCCCGCCGTCTGGGGCAGCAGCGCCAGGCTGGACGTGACCTTCTTCGGGTCGATGGAGCCCGCCAGGTCCGCGATGTGCCCCTTGGAGATGAGCCGCGCGGTGGGCACGTCGGCGAAGTCCGGGTCGCCCAGGTACCTGGCGCGGTCCACGTACGCGCGCCGCAGCGCCTCCACGTACAGGTGCACCGCCTCCGGGTCCCTGAAGCCGAAGCCCTGGGGGCGCAATTGCTCCAGCGCGCCCAGCACCTGGAGCACCGCCACGCCGCCCGCGCTCGGCGGAGGCATGGTGAGGATGCGGTGGCCCCGGTAGCTGCCCTCCAGCGGCTCGCGCGGACGCGTCTTGTAGGACGCCAGGTCCTCCAGCGTGAGCACGCCGCCGCCCGCCTTCACCGTGTCGACGATGCCCTTGGCGACAGTGCCCGAATAGAAGCCCTTGGCGCCGCTCTTCGCGACGGTGGACAGCGTGCGCGCCAGGTCCGGCTGGCGCAGCAGGTGGCCGATGGGCGGGACGACGAACTCGCCCTGCTCGTTCTTGACGAGGAAGACGCGCGTGGCCTCCGGGTCCTTGCGCAGGCACTCCAGCCGGCCCTCGGCCATGCTGCGGTAGCGCGGCGTCACCCACAGGCCCTTGCGCGCCGCTTCGATGGCTGGCGCCAGGACGACGGACGGGGGCAGGGTGCCGTGCGTCTTGAGCAATTCCAGATAGCCCGCCACCGCGCCCGGCACCGCGACGCTCAGCACGCCGTCGGTGGACAGCCCCGGCACCACCTTGCCGTCCTTCAGGAACATGTCGCGCGTGGCCGCCTTGGGCGCCACCTCGCGGAAGTCCAGCACCCGCGTGGCCCCGGACTTCGCGTCGTGCACCAGCGCGAAGCCGCCGCCGCCCACGCCAGAGTGGTACGGCCCGACGACGGCCGCCACGAACGCCGCCGCCACCGCCGCGTCCACCGCGTTGCCGCCCTTGTCGAGCATCTTCAGCGCCGCCTCACTGGCCGGCGGGTACGCCGTGGCCACCGCGCCACCGCGATACGGCCGCGCCGCGTGGGCCACACACGCCATCAGTGCGAGCGCCACCACCAGACTTCGCACCGTCGCCTCCAGCACCCTCGCGCTCATGCGCGGGGCTTGCTTCTCGAAGCTCGTGTCGTTCACGGAGTCCACCCCTCCTGGGGGCGCAATCAATACCTTGAGGCTGGCCTTCGTCGCGGATGATGTGTTACCCGGCGGACACTCACCCACACCTTGGGGCCGGGACTCGAGGGCGCCGCACCGACTACACCTCTCCCGGTATGCACGAACTGTCCGCACCGGACCATGATTTCAACTCAGCAACATTTTTCCTCTTGGATTGTTTTTCGAGAGGGTGCATCCTTCCCCCATCATGAGTCGGGACTGGGGGAGCAAATGAGCGCACCGGTCACACCTGAGAAGCCGACCCGGACCGGGTCCGTTCCGCCCTCGGGTCGCGTCACCCTCTTCCTGAAGCCGAGCTTCGGAATCACGGTGAAGAGCAACGCGCTGTGCGTGGCCGTGAGCGCGAAGCCGCGACCTGACAACACCTCCGAGACTTCGGAGCCTCGCGCGGTTGACGACTCGATTCCCTGTCCCTAATTCTCCGCCGCATGACAGCTCTGTCGGCGGTGGTGTTGTGTGCGGGCAAGGGCACGCGGATGAAGTCGAAGAAGGCGAAAGTCCTTCACGCCATCCTCGGAAAGCCCCTGTGCGCCTATCCCCTGAAGCGAGCGCTGGAGCTTGGCGCCTCCACGGTGGTGCCCGTCGTGGGCCATCAGGCGGAGAGCGTGGAGAAGGAGGTCCGGGCGCTGTTTCCCGACGCCCCCCTGCGCTTCGCGCTCCAGCGTGAGCAGCGCGGGACGGCGGACGCGGTGCGCTCGGCGGAGGAGGCCCTGAAGGGGTTCTCCGGCCGGGTCCTCATCCTGTACGGAGATGTGCCGCTCCTGCGCAGGGAGACGCTGGCCGCGCTGCTCGCCGCGCATGACGCCGCGGGCGGGGTGCTGGCCATGGTGACGACGATGCTCGACGACCCCACGGGCTACGGGCGCGTCCTGCGTGAGGGCGGCCAGGTGGTGCGGGTGGTGGAGCAGAAGGACGCCACCGCCGAGCAGCGCGCCGTCAAGGAGTGCAACGCGGGCATCTACTCGGTGGACGCGGCCTTCCTCTGGAAGGCGTTGGCCGAAATCAAACCGAACAATGCGCAGGGCGAGTACTACCTGACGGACCTGGTGGAGCTGGCCTCCAGGCAGGGCCGCGTGGGCACCGTCGTCGCCGACGCCACGGAGACCGCGGGCGTGAATGACAAGGTGGAGCTGGCCGCGCGCGCCCGGGTGCTCCAGCGCCGCATCAACGAGGCGCACATGCGCGCCGGCGTCACCCTGGTGGACCCCGACACCACCTTCATCGAAGAGGACGTGGTGGTGGGCGCCGACAGCGAGGTGGGCCCCGGCGTCATGCTGACGGCGGGCACCGTGGTGGGAGAGAACGTCACCATCGGCGCCGGCTGTGTGGTGAGCGCCTCCACGGTGGCGGAGGGCGCCGTGCTCAAGCCCTACTCCGTGCTGGAGGAGGCGAAGGTCGGCGTGCGGAACTTCATTGGCCCGTTCGCTCGGCTGCGCCCTGGGACGGAGCTGGCCGAGGATGTGCATCTGGGCAACTTCGTGGAAACGAAGAAGGCGCAGATCGGCAAGGGCAGCAAGGCCAACCACCTGACTTACTTGGGCGACGCCAGGATTGGCGCCGGCTGCAACGTGGGGGCGGGCACCATCACCTGTAACTATGACGGGGTGAACAAGAGCCTGACGGAGCTGGGAGACGGCGTCTTCATCGGCTCCGACACCCAGCTCGTCGCTCCGGTGAAGGTGGGGGATGGCGCCTACGTGGGGGCGGGGACCACGGTGACGAAAAATGTGCCGCCCGGCAGCCTCGCTGTGTCACGGGCGCCACAGGTGACGAAGGAAGGCTGGGTGGCCGCGAAGAAGGCGCGCCGCGCGGCGAAGGGCGGTTGAGGACGGGCGTGGCACTTGCTTGGGGAGCGGCCTGACAGCCACTCCCAGAGAAGTATGGGTATCCCTCGGTTTGCTCCGGCGGGCGTGGGCGTGAGAGAGAGGTCTGAATATGTGCGGGATTGTTGGTTACGTCGGTGACAAGGAATCGGCTCCCATCCTGGTGTCCGGGCTCAAGAAGCTCGAGTACCGGGGCTATGACTCGGCGGGCGTCGCGGTGGTCAATCGCAACCAGCTCAACGTGGTTCGCGCCACGGGCAAGCTGCGCAACCTGGAGAACCGGGTGGTGGCGGACCAGCCGCAAGGCAACATCGGCATTGGCCACACCCGTTGGGCCACGCACGGCCGTCCCTCGGACGAGAACGCGCACCCGCACACGTACAAGAACGTCGCGGTGGTGCACAACGGCATCATCGAGAACCACCTGTCGCTGAAGACGCAGCTTCGCGCCAAGGGCCACGTGTTCTCCTCGGAGACGGACACGGAGGTCTTCGCCCACCTCATCTCGGATGAGCTGGAGGCGGGCAAGGATTTGCCGGACGCGGTGCGCGGGGCCATCGACCAGGTGAAGGGTACGTACGCGCTGGCGGTGGTGAGCGCGACGGACCCCCACCGCATCGTCTGCACGAAGAACGCGTCGCCCATGGTGCTGGGCCTGAGCGAGGGGCAGAACTTCATCGCCAGCGACGTGCCCGCGGTGCTCGAGCACACGCGCGACATCGTCTACATGGAGGAGGGCGACCTGGCCATCGTCTCCGCCGCCAAGGTGGAGATCTTCAACCGCCAGGGTCAGCCGGTGAACCGCGCCACCCGCCGCATCGACTGGACGCCGATGATGGCGGAGAAGGGCGGCTACAAGCACTTCATGCACAAGGAGATCTGGGAGCAGCCCCGCGCCGTCGCGGACACGCTGCGCGGCCGGATGCTCCTGACCGAGGGAGACGTCCACTTCGAGGGCTGGAACATGACGCCCGAGAAGGTCCGCTCGCTGACGAAAATCACCATCCTGGCCTGCGGCACGTCGTGGCACTCGGGCGTGGCCGGCAAGCACATGATTGAGACGCTGGCGCGGCTCCCGGTGGAAGTGGAGCTGGCGAGCGAGTTCCGCTACCGCGACCCGATTGTGGAGTCCTCGCACCTGGCCATCGCCATCAGCCAGTCGGGTGAGACGGCGGACACGCTGGCGGCGTTCAAGGAGGCCAAGGCGCGCGGGGCCACGGCGATGGCCATCTGCAACGTCATTGGCAGCGCGATGACGCGCGAGGCGGAGTTCTCCGTCCTCACCAACGCCGGCCCGGAGATTGGCGTCGCGTCCACGAAGGCGTTCACCACGCAGCTCGTCGCCCTGTACCTGCTGGCGGTGAAGCTGGGCCGCATGCGCGGCACCCTGTCCGTGGCGGCGGCGCAGGAGCACCTCACCCATCTGACGGAAATCCCGAAGATGATTGAAGAGGTGCTCAAGTGCGAGCCGGCCGTGAAGCGCGTGGCCCGTGAGTTCATGAACTCGCAGGACTTCCTCTTCCTCGGCCGTGGCCCCATGCACCCGGTGGCGCTGGAGGGCGCGCTGAAGCTGAAGGAGATTTCGTACATCCACGCGGAGGGCTACGCGGGTGGCGAGATGAAGCACGGCCCGATTGCGCTCATCGACGAGAAGATGCCGGTGGTGGTCATCGCGCCGAAGAAGCCGCACGTGGCCTACGAGAAGATCATCGGCAACATCGAGGAGGTCCGCGCGCGCGGCGGCAAGGTCATCGCCGTCATCGACGAGGACGACGACCAGGTGGCGGGGCTCGCCGACCACGTCATCCGGGTCCCGGCGGCGTGCGCGCTGCTCGCGCCCGTCATCGCCACCATTCCGCTCCAGCTCCTCGCGTACCACGTGGCGGAGATGCGCGGGAACGACGTGGACCAGCCGCGCAACCTCGCCAAGAGCGTGACGGTGGAGTAGTCGCCGCTCGGAGCTCCTGACGTACGCGAAGCCCGGGTTCCCCTCGAGGGAACTCGGGCTTTCGTCGTCTTGGGGGCGGCCCGCGCGGGGAGCCGCTCAGTCCTGCTGGGACAGCTCCATCAGCAGCTCCAGGTCCTCGGCGGCGTCCATGCTTTCGAGCAACTCGAGGTTCTCCACCACCTCGCGGTCCTCCTCGGACAAGGCTGGCGCGGGTCGGGAGGGCTCGCGAGCCGGAGTCCTGGCGGGGACCGGGGGGAGGGGCGTCTCCTCGGCGCGCGGAGTCTCGGACTGGCCCGCGCCCAGGGGACTCGCGGCGGCGAGCGGGGCCGCCACGAGCGCCATGAACAACACCAGCGGCGCGGCGGGGCTCACCGGCGCCGCCTCTCGCGAACGCGCTCCCTCATCTCCTGGCGCTGCTCGGGCGTCATCTGCCGCCAGCGGCGCATGTTCTCCATCAACTGCTCGCGCCGCTCCGGGTTCTCCTTCAGATAGGCCTTCATGCGCTGGCGCATCTCGGTGCGTCGCTCCGGGTCCATCTTCTTCAGCTCGCGGGCCTGGTCGCGCAGGGCCTGCCGCTCGGCGACGTTGAGCTTGCGCAGCTCGCGCTGGTTGGCGCGCAGCCGCTCGCGCTCCTCGGGCGGCAGCTTGCGCCAGCGGTCCAGGTTGCCCCGGATGCGCGTCTGCTCGTCCCTCGGCAGCGACTTGAACTCGCGCAGCTTGCCTCGCAGCGCCTCCTTCTGCTCCGGCGTCATCTTCTCGAAGCGCTCGGCGGCCGAGGCGGGACGCTCCGTCTCCGCTCGCGCGCCCGCGCCCGTCAGGAGCGCCACCGCCAGCCCCAGCGCCATCCACGTCCGGCCCGTCATTGCGCCACCTCCAACTCGTGGAGGCTCGCGACGACCTCCAGGTCCTCGGGGCTGTCGAGCCCCAAGAGCTCGTAGTCCTCGACCAGCTCCAGGTTCGCCGCCAGCTCCATCATCGCCGGGTCCTCCAACTCGTCGGGCGCCTCGGGGCCCGGGCCCACCACCACCAGCGCCAGCCCCACCGCCACGGCCAGGCCCGCCGACGGCACCAGCACCGCGGGGCGCAAGAGCGTCCGCAGCCGCTCCCACCACGGCACCGGCAACGCATCCAGCTTCGCCAGCACCGCGCGCCTCGTGTTCACGGAAGGCACGAAGTCCGGCAGCTCCGCCACCCTCGCCACCGTGTGGCGCACGAGCGCCTCCGTCGCGCGGCACCCGGTGCAGCCGCCCAGGTGGGCCTCTACCTCCACGCGGCGCGCCGCGGGCAGCTCGCCGTCCACGTAGGCCGTGAGGTCTTCCTCGAAATGACAGCTCATGCCCTGCTCCTCGCGGGCACGGTGCCCGCCTGCAGCTCTTCAATCCTGCGCGCCACCGCCAGTGTCGCGCGGTGGATGAGGCTCTTCACGGCGGACTCGCTGGCCTCCAGCGCCTCCGCGATGTCCCGGTACGCCATGCCCTCGAAGCGGCACATGGTGAAGGCGGCGCGCTCCCGGTCGCTCATGCTCCGCAGCGCGTCTCCCACCGCTCGCTCCAGCTCCCGTCCCGCCAGCGCCTGGTCCGGCCTGTCGCCGTCCGGCCCCGCCATCTCCACGCCTCCCGTCTCCTCACCGTCCGGTGCCTCGGTGGACGTGTGGGCCACGCGGTACTCCCCGCGCCGTACTTCGTTGAGACAGTGATTGGTGGCCACCCGGAAGAGGAACGTCTTGAAGCGCGCCGTCGGCTGGTACGCCTTCGCGTTGCGGTAGAGCTTCACGAAGATGTCCTGCGTCAGCTCCTCCGCCCGCTCCCTGTCGCCCACGAAGCGGAAGGCGAACCGCGCCACGCTCGCGTGGTAGCGGTCGAACAGCCAGGCGAACGCCCGACGGTCCCCCGCGGCCACCTTCAGCATCGCCTGTGCGTCCGAATCCACGTCCACGGTCGACTACAACCCCGTCACCCACAAGAAGTTGCGGAACAGCGCTGCTTTGAACCGCGCCCGCCTCCGTGGATACAGTCTCCGGGTGTCGGACGCCACGCGCAGCACACATGCTCCCATCCCCCGGCCCGACGAGAGCCCGGGCGAAGAGCGCCTGGCGGACCTCGCCGCGTGGGCTCCGCCTCCATCCGAGGCGGCCAGCCGCCCCACACCCCCGGTGGAGCTGCCCCTGCCCCTGTTGGTGAGGGTGGAGCAGGCCGTGGGGGCCTCCGAGGCGGACCGCCCCGAGGCCGCCTCGCGGCTCAATGAAGTCCTGGCGCAACTGGCCAG
The DNA here is from genome assembly GCF_013372595.1 of Myxococcus sp. AM011. Taxonomy (NCBI): domain Bacteria; kingdom Pseudomonadati; phylum Myxococcota; class Myxococcia; order Myxococcales; family Myxococcaceae; genus Myxococcus; species Myxococcus sp. AM011. The sequence goes on along the minus strand of NZ_JABXEM010000254.1, from coordinate 7,173 downwards.
CGGCGGCGGGGAGCGGCAGGTGGCGGACACCCTGCACCGGCTCCTCGACGGTGGGAGGCTGGAGGGGCTGGTGGACGCCGGGGGGCGCTCCTGCCGCGCGGCGGCGGTGGAGGCGCTCCTGTCCCTGGGCTTCCCCTACGCGCTGGAAGTGGAGCCCGACGACCTCAAGCACCTGCGCGCCAACTCCGCGTCCCGGTCCGGCGGCGGCCATGCGGGCCGCTTCGACTTCGGGCCCGGGGTGCCCGCCACGGTGCTCGCGGGCGGAGTGCTGGCCCAGGGGATTGAAGAGGTGCTGCGGCCGGGCGTGGTCGAAGGCACGGTGACCTTGCAGGTGGGTCTGGCCGTGCTGGCGATGATGGCCTTGTGGCTTGCCCCACCTCGCAGTCCCGTGTACCGGCTGGGCCTGGGCCTGTTGGCCCTCGTGTCGGGCTTCGGGCTGCTGCTGGCCCTGGGTTCGGCGGGCCACTCCGGCGCGCTGTGGGCGGGTGTGGCAGGGGGGGTGGCCGTCTTCCTGGCTGCCCTCCGCGAGAGCTAGCTGCCCGACAGGATGCAACACGGATGTCAGAGGGGTGGACTAGGGTCTACCCATCGCGTACTAAAAGCGCGTTCAGGTGAGCCGGGGTGGCTCGCCAATACAAGGAGCCAAGGGAAATGTCCGTGAATCAGGAGAAGGAGAAGGCGATCGAGTTGGCGATGTCCGCGGTGGAGCGCCAGTTCGGTAAGGGTTCGATCATGCGGCTCGGCAACGAGGAGCCCATGATTCGCGACGTGCAGGCGATCTCGACGGGCTCGATCTCCTTGGACATCGCCCTGGGCGTGGGCGGCGTGCCGAAAGGCCGCATCATCGAGATTTTCGGACCGGAGTCCTCCGGCAAGACGACGCTGTGCCTCCACATCGTCGCGGAAGCGCAGAAGCGCGGCGGCATCTGCGGGTACGTGGACGCGGAGCACGCGCTGGATGTCGGCTATTCGCGCAAGCTGGGCGTGCGCACCGACGACCTGCTCCTGAGCCAGCCGGACACCGGTGAGCAGGCGCTGGAAATCGCGGAGATGCTGGTGCGCTCGGGCGCCATCGACGTGCTGGTGGTGGACTCGGTGGCCGCGCTCGTTCCCAAGGCCGAGCTCGAGGGCGAGATGGGTGACTCGCACATGGGTTTGCAGGCCCGCCTGATGAGCCAGGCGCTGCGCAAGCTGACGGGCACCATCGCCAAGAGCCAGACGTGCGTCATCTTCATCAATCAGATCCGCATGAAGATTGGCGTGATGTTCGGCAACCCGGAGACGACGACGGGCGGCAACGCGCTGAAGTTCTACGCGTCGCAGCGCCTGGACATCCGCCGCATCGGCGCCATCAAGAACGGCGACAACGTGGTGGGCAGCCGCACGCGCGTGAAGGTCGTGAAGAACAAGGTGGCCCCTCCGTTCAAGGAAGTCGAATTCGACATCATGTACGGCACGGGCATCTCCCGTGAGGGCGACCTCATCGACCTGGCCTCCAACGACAACATCGTGGAGAAGAGCGGCAGCTGGTTCTCCTTCAACGGAGAGCGCATCGGCCAGGGCCGTGAGAACGCGAAGGACTACCTGCGGGAGCACCCGGAGGTGGCGAAGGAGATCGAGGCCCGCGTGCTGGAGAAGTACGGCATCGCGAAGGGCGCGGGTGGCGCCGCCGCTCCCGCCGCGGAGGAGGCTCCTCCCGAGGCCGCCTCCGAGAAGCGCCAGCGCGTGAAGGCCGTGAAGTGAGTCGGTGACGGCGGCTCCTCTCCGAGCCGCCTCTCGACACGCCGTTCGGGGCTGTCCCCTCCAACCGGGGGCAGCCCCTTCGTGTTTCATGCGCACGGCATGAGTCACCTGGGGCGCCCGGTAGCTGACACGGTGCGTTGTGTCGGACGCGTGGCGGGGATGTTTCCGGAGTGATGGATGGGGGTCGTAGACTCTCGCGCGCGGGTCCTTCACCCGCGTCCCCATTTCGGGAGTCCCGCCTTGTTCGACAGATTGAAGCGTCGCAGCTTCCTGCAGGCCGTGGTCGCCGTCGCGGCAAGCACCTCATTCGGCTGTTCCGACGACAACGACACGCCGTCCAATGACGGCTCGAAGTACTTCCCACAGTCCATCTGCTCGGGCGACCCGCGCCCGGACAGCGTGGTGTTGTGGGTGCGTGCGGTGAATCCCGACAACGCGGGCGCGGACACGCCGGTGCGGCTGGAGGTGTCGACGAGCGAGAGCTTCGGCAGCCTGTTCCTGGACCGGACCTTCTCGGCGCTGGCGGCGAATGACCATGCGCTGAAGGTGAAGGTGACGAGCCTGTCGCCGCGCACGACGTACTACTACCGCTTCACCTTCGAGACGGGTGGGCAGAAGTACACGACGGCGACGGGCCGCACCCGCACGGCGCCGGCGGCCGGGGACGACGTGGCGGTGAAGTTCGCCTTCGCCAGCTGCCAGGACTACATCGGCCGTTACTACAACGCGTGGCAGCGGCTGCTACAGCTCGACGAGGAGCTGGACTTCGTCGTGTTCCTCGGTGACTACGTCTACGAGACGACGGGCGACCCGTCCTTCCAGTCCGGCGGCGACACCCGCGCGGTGCTGTTCAGCGAGCCGGAGAAGGCGCTGAAGGTGGGCACGGGGCTGACGGCCTTCTTCGCGGCCAACTCGCTGTCCAACTACCGCGACCTCTACAAGACGCTGCGCACGGACAAGATCATCCAGAAGGTCCACGAGCGCTACCCGTTCATCGTCATCTGGGACGACCACGAGTTCTCCGACGACAGCTGGGGCGCCAACGCCACGTACCTGGACGGGCGCGCGTCGGAGCTGCAACTGGAGCGCAAGCAGAACTCCGAGCGGGCCTTCTTCGAGTACATCCCGCTGGACACCGCGAACTCGGCGGAGGGCGCCATGGACCCGGCGGCGGCGCCGGTGTACCCGGACACGCTCGTCTACCGTGACTTCGAGTTCGGCAAGGCGCTGAAGCTGGCGGTGGCCGACTACCGCACCTTCCGTCCGGACCACCTCATCCCCGAGGACGCGTACCCGGGCAAGGTGGCGGTGCCGGCGCAACTGCTGGGCGTGGCGTTGCCGGGCCTGCCCGCGCCGACGCAGGCGCTGCTCCAGTCGGAGACGTTCGCCTACGTGGACATCGACGCGGCGGAGAACGCCGTGCAGAAGGCGGTGTTGCAGGGCGCGTACGTGCAGCAGGCGATGGGCGCGGGCCTCACCCAGGAGGAGGCTTCCGCGAAGGCCGCGTTCTGGGTGAAGGGCGGCCAGTCGCTCTTCTACGTCAACCAGGTGCTGGCGGCGGTGAACGTCGGGCGCGTGGCGGCGCAGCAGCCCGCGATTCCGCTGCTCTCCGCGACGGGCGCGCCCCGGGGCCTGGCCTACGTGCACATGGGCAAGGCGGGCCTGTTCGGCATCCAGGGCTCGCGCTACATCGTGGTGAAGCCCATCTACGACTTGTTCGCGGCCCTCACGTACGGGGCTTCGCAGGGCGCCACGGAGAACGCGCTCGGCCAGGCGCAGCAGGCGTGGCTCCAGACGCAGCTGCGGGCGACCAACACCTGGAAGATTGTCGTCAGCTCCGTGTCGATGACGTCCATGGTGTTCGACCTGACGCAGAAGCAGGACATCGGCGAGGCGACGCTGCGGCAGGCGTTCTACTTCAGCGTGGACCAGTGGGACGGCTTCCCCACGAAGAAGCAGGAGCTCTTGAAGTTCGTCCGGGACAACCAGGTGTCGAACGCGATGTTCATCTCCGGCGACATCCACGCGTCGTTCGCGTCGGAGGAGTCGGGGGTGCCCACGTTGACGGCGCCCGCGATTACGTCCGGCTCCATCAAGGAGCTGGCGGGCCTGGCCGTCATCGGCGCGGGCTACGCTCCGAACAGCCCCATCTACCGGTACGTCGTCACCGAGCTGAACGAATCGCTGATGGCCTCCAACCCGGGCATGCGCTACGTGAACGGCGACGCGCACGGCTTCGTGGTGATGGAGCTGAAGGGCTCGCAGGCGCTGGCGTCCTACCACCTCATCCCGAGCTCCGAGGTGGCGAAGGACTACTCGGCGCGCGCGGACGGCGACCTGTCGGCGAAGTTCACCCGCGTGGACTTCCGCATCGAGAACGGGACGATTACGAAGCTCTGATGTCGTGACACGCTCTCTCGCCACGCGAGGGGACTGACGAGGGCCGCGCCGGGAGCCATGACGCTTCCGGTGGCGGCCCTCGCGGATTTTCGGGAGCAAGGCGTGAGGCGCTTCGCGGAAGCAGTCGTCCCAGGTGGAATGCGTTAGAAGGCGGGCCATGGGTGCCTCCGACCTCCTCCTCGTTCCCGCCCGGCCCGAGCATGTGGACTTCTGGATGTCGCTTCGAGCGGAGGCCGCCGCGCGGCGCTACGTGGACACCGAGGAGGACTCGCCGGAGACGCTGGTGAAGCGCATCCTGGAGGCCAGCTCGCTGGAGGAGCCTCGGGCGAAGGGGTTTCGCTGGTTCGTGCGGTACGGCGACGCGTGGGTGGGCACGGTGTCCGCGCGGGACGTGTCGCGCGAGCATGGCCGAGCGCAGCTGGGCTACATGATGGCGGAGGCGTACCACGGGCGCGGGCTGGGCTCGCGGGCGGTGGGGATGATGCTGGAGCGCCTCTTCAGCCTGCCCTTCCTGGAGCGGGTGTGGCTGACGACGCTGTCGGAGAACCTGGGCTCCCAGGGCGTGGCGCGCAAGCTGGGCTTCACGATGGAGGGGACGATGCGCGAGCACTCCCTGCTGCGCGGGGAGCGCAAGGACCAGCAATATTGGGGATTGTTGCGCGCTGAGTGGGAGTCTCGACAGCGCGGGTGACGTGCGCTGGGAGCGGCGTGGGGACCGGGTTATAGAAGTGGCGTCATGCACGCCTACGCCGCTGAGTTGTCGCAGGAGCTGGGCCTCCGGCCCGAGCAGGTGGACCGCACCCTGGCGCTGAACGCCGACGGAGCCACCGTTCCCTTCATCGCGCGCTATCGCAAGGAAGTCACGGGAGGCCTGGACGAAGTCCAAATCCAGACCATCCTCGACAAGACCTCCGAGCGCACCGAGCTGGACTCGCGCCGCGACACGATTCTCCGCTCGGTGGAGGAGCAGGGAAAGCTGACGCCGGAACTGGCGAAGGCTCTTAAGGCGGCGAAGACGCGCACCGAGCTGGAGGACCTGTACCTCCCGTACAAGCCCAAGCGCCGCACGCGTGCGGCAATCGCCCGGGAGCGCGGGCTGGAGCCCTTGGCGGACCTCCTGTGGAAGCAGGAGGCGAAGCGGGGCGAGGACGCGGACGCGAAGGTGCGTCCCTTCGTCAACGCCGAGAAGGAGGTGCCGGACCTGGCGGCGGCGCTGGCGGGCGCGCGCGACATCTGCGCGGAGCGGGTGAGCGAGGACGCGGGCCTGCGCCGGGCGACGCGTGAGGTGTGCGCGAAGCGGGGCACGCTGCGCTCGGACGTGGTGCCCGCGAAGAAGGGCGAGCCCACCAAGTTCGAGAACTACTACGGCCACGAGGAGCCGCTGTCCCAGGCCCCGTCGCACCGCGTGCTGGCGCTCCTGCGCGGTGAGGAGGAGGGCGTGTTGAAGGTGAAGCTCAACATGCCGGACGACGAGGTGAAGGCGCTGCTCGGCGGGCGCGTGGTGACGAGGCCGCAGGCCCTGTTCGCCTCGGAGCTGCGCGCCGCGGTGGATGACAGTTGGGACCGGTTGCTCGGGCCGTCGCTGGAGTCGGAGCTGCGCGCGGAGCTGAAGGAGCGCGCGGACAAGGGCGCGATTGGCGTCTTCGGAGAGAACCTGCGGCACCTGTTGCTCACGGCGCCAGCGGGCGCGCGCGCGGTGCTCGCGTTGGACCCGGGCCTGCGCACGGGCACCAAGCTGGCCATGCTGGACAACACGGGCAGCGTGGCGGAGACGGTGACGCTCTATTCGGAGCGCAGCGGCGATGAGCGCGTCCGGGCGGCGAAGCTGTTGTCCGCCGTGGTGCAGAAGCACAAGCCGGAGCTCATCGCCGTCGGCAACGGGACGGGCAGCCGCGAGGCGGAGACCTTCGTGCGCGACACGCTGAAGGCGCTGGGCTCGCAGGTGCCGGTGGTGTCGGTGAGCGAGCAGGGCGCGTCCATCTACTCCGCGTCAGAGGTGGCTCGCGACGAGTTCCCGGAGCTGGACGTCAGCCTGCGCGGCGCGGTGTCCATCGGCCGGCGCTTGCAGGACCCGCTGGCGGAGCTGGTGAAGATAGACCCGAAGAGCATCGGCGTCGGGCAGTACCAGCACGACGTGGACCAGGGGCTCCTGAAGAAGAAGCTGGGCGAGGTCGTGGACTCGTGTGTGAACGCGGTGGGCGTGGATGTGAACACCGCGTCACCGCAGTTGCTGGAGCACGTGTCCGGCGTGGGGCCGTCGCTGGCGAAGAAGCTGGTGGCGCACCGGGCCTCGAAGGGGCGCTTCACCACGCGGCGGGAGCTGCTGAAGGTGAGCGGGCTGGGGCCGAAGACGTTCGAACAGGCGGCGGGCTTCCTGCGCGTGCGAGGGCCGGAGCCGCTGGACGCGAGCGCGGTGCATCCGGAGCGCTACGCGGTGGTGGAGCGCATGGCGAAGGACCTGGGCGTGGAGGTGGGCTCGCTGGTGGGGAACGCGACGCTGGTGCGGCAAATCGACGCCAAGCGCTACCTGGGCCCGGACCTGGGTGAGATGACGTTGAAGGACATCCTCGCGGAGCTGGAGAAGCCCAGTCGGGACCCTCGCGGCGACTTCTCCGCGCCGGTGATGCGCGATGACCTGCGCACGCTGGAGGACGTGAAGGAGGGGATGGTGCTCCAGGGCGTGGTGACGAACGTCACCGCGTTCGGCGCCTTCGTCGACGTGGGCGTGCACCAGGATGGGCTCGTGCACGTGTCGCAGATTTCGACGAAGTTCGTGAAGGACCCCTCCGAGGTGGTGAAGGTGGGGGACCGGCTGACAGTGCGCGTGCTCACGGTGGATTTGCAGCGCAAGCGATTGGCGCTGTCGGTGCGCGCGGTGCAGGAGGGTGGGACGCCGCAGCCTTCGGGCCGGCCCGCCGTGGGTGGCGCGTCGGGCGCCGCAGGGCGGATGACGGCGGACCGGGGCGGCGGCGGAGCACGGCCCCCGGGCCCGGGGGGCGGTGGCAAGGTGGCTTCCGGTGCGCGTCCAGG
>NZ_JABXEM010000253.1:0-16709 GCF_013372595.1 Myxococcus sp. AM011 | reverse complement strand
GGGAGGGGGGGCACAATACCGATCCGATGGGCGAGGTACGTCACCCACCCAATCTGTACGTTGGCCCGTCCGGTTGGGTCGGCAATTTCCCGATGCGCATGAGACATGGCAACACCCCAGTCAGGGTCTAACGCTGTCGCCATGCTCCTAAGAAGTCCGCTCAACGTTTGTGCCGTCAAGATGCGTTCAGCACTTGTGCCATGAGTGGGTAACTCAAAGAGCCAGAAGTTGTTCACCCATTCGGAGTAGATGCCCACGGCTGCATCAAAACTGCATGCGTCGGAGTCTTCAGCGGCACCATTCCATCCGCTTATGCGGTAACCAAGATCTTCATGATGACGATCCTTGGTGCGCTCCAGCATCTTTGCGAGTTCATCCTGATTGGGCGCGACCGGCTTCTTCAAAGCGTCCTTTCGCGCCTTGCTCTGTCTGAACCAGCTAGCGAACGACGCCTCAACCCTAGCGATAGATTCGAGCAAGGCCACCACGCGAGATGCGCATTCGTCCGGTGATTCCTTGCGAGCGCGCCAGTAAGCAGCGGCATAGTAGGTCTCCATCATTCTCTGTCTCCTCATCAAAGGGGAGGTGTAAAAACAACCTCAATCCCTTTGGCTCCTCTGTCCTGAAGTATCTTCCGAAGTGCTGGAACGGCGGCTTCCTCTGCGACATGCCAACGGATGGGCATCCCTTTGGCCGCTTTCATCTGTCGGAGCGCCTGTTCGCCAAGAGCCTTCGCCCCCGAGTTCTTGAACCAACGTTTCGGGTCCAGCCCTTCGAAGAACTTGGCATAGCCCGGCCCCTTCGCTTCCTGGAGCACGCCCTTCTCGAATCCATCGAACTTCACGCCTCCGCTGTCCTTGCCGACGCCTCCAACCCAGTATGCCTCGTCGGCAGTGTGGCCCGTGATTTGTTCCTGGTAGCGCCGCGCACGGGGGGACATCGATTCCTTGGCCGGTCCCCACTGGCCGGGCCCCTTGGAAGGCCCCCCCTGCTTCGCTGCCGTGGCCGCACGCTGGAGGATGATGGCGGCTCCTGGCCCGCCGCTCAGCACCGCCGCAGCGCGCCCCGCCGGCACCGCTACGCGCTCCATCGCGAGCGCGCCCTGTGCCGAGAGCGACAGCACTGGCACCTCGGCTGTTGCGAGCGACGCACCTTGAAGCGTGCGCGTTGTGGCAGACACGGTGCCCCACGTGGCGATGAGGTTCGTCACCAGCTTGGACACGGCCTGAATCTGCTCGCCGCGCGTCATGTACTGGAAGCGCTCCATGTAATCGGGCGAGGACTCCAGCAACGCCATCACGGCGGCAGGCATCTGACGGAGTGCCGCGAGGTTGTCCGCTGGCGACGTCGAGAAGAACTTGCCCACCGCCAGCGCCAGCCCGACGAAGGCTTCTTCCGCCCCGTCCAGCGTGCGACTGATGACGTCGGCATCGTCGTGGACGTCCGCCAGTGGGAATCCGTCCACCTCCCGCAGCTCGTCGTTCAGCGAGCGGAAGACCCCAGTGCGCCCGTCGTAGAAGCGGCCCAGCTCGAAGCCGTGCGCTCGGAAGCTCCCATCCCGCCACTCCACAGGGGCCACCCGTTGCTGCGTTCGGCCACTGCGCACCCATGCGAGGCACCCGTCAGGCCGGAGCACCGCCAGCTGCTTGAAGCGCTCAACCCGCCGCACCAGCTCGGCGCGCGACACCTCGCCCGAACTCAGTACCTCGCGCAGCATGAAGCCCACCGCGAGACGTGCCGGGAACTGGCCCAACGTCACGTCTCTACCCAGCAGCGTTTCGAGGAGCCTCGCGGACTGGGTCGGAGTGAACGGGCCGCCCGGAAGCGGACGCTCGTCCCGCGACTCAAGTCCCGCGCTCGTCAGCAGCGACTCCCACGCATCCAGATTCAGAGGCAGGTGCGTGACCACTCCTCCAGCGGCCACCCCTACGGTGTTGTCCTCACCGCTTGAGGTGTCTACGCGGAAGACCCGACGTCGCCGTATCCGCTCGTCGTCCTCGAACGAAGCGGCTATCGCACGTGGCGGGGTGATGCGACGGGGCTCCCGGATCGACTCCCCACCAGACATGCGCGGCGCGAAGCCAAGGGCTCCACCACGCCCGGGAGCGCGCGACACGGAGGCACATCCCGTGGCCAGCAGGACCGCGGCAAGCAGCAGGGCGTTAGCGCGCATTGTCCACCCCCAGGCCCACGGATGCGAAGGCGCCAGGCCGCAACGCCCCGTCCGTCGTGGGGACCAGCAGCGTGCCGCCCGTCCCCATCGCGTAGAACTTCCCGCTCAGGAACCGCCAGCGCACTTCCGCCGCTCCCAGGTAGCGAGCCCCGGACTTCCCAGCTCCGACGGCGAGCCCCTTCACCGCGACTTCCAAGGCGCGCTCGAAGAGCTGCACCGCCACGCGACCGTCCACGTCGACGCGCCCCCAGGAGAACGCCTCCACGCCCAGTGACAGGTTCAGGTGCCTGTAGAGGCCCCCGTAGCGCACGGCATCCCAACCCACCTCCGCTTCACCGAATGCGGAGTAGCCATCCGGGAAGGGCGCATCCGCGAGCGGAACGCCGTCAGGGCCCGCCGCCTGGAAGCGCGCCAGCTCGTAGTCCGCGCCGAAGTAGCCTTGCCGGAAGCCGCCATGCTGGCGCCTCGCCTCCAGCCTCAACGTCATGTTGAGCGTCTGCGTGACTGCATCCGCGCCCGCGCCCACCACCGCGCCCCACGCGCCTACCTCCCCGGGCCTGCCTCCCCAGCCCGCGAAGACGTGCGCTTCAAACCCAGGCTGCACCACCAGCACGGCCACCGCATCCATGTGCGCCAGCGTCACCGAGGCCGCGCGCCCACCAGCACGTCCCCAGTCATGCACCGCCGACAGGCCGAGTGTGTAGCGGCCCTTCTGTTTGGGCTTGCCGAAGAGAACGTGCTCCAGGTCCAGCTCCGCCTCCGCGCCCATCAGCCGAGCGCCGAGAACGTCCGAAGAGAACGCCTCGACGTAGACGGGCCCCAGAGTGCCTGTCAGGACGCCTGCCGCTGGGTGGTAGTTCGGATTCGCGCGGTGGGAGTAGCGCCGGACAAGATGCCCGTTGAGAAGGCTGTAGCTATCGAGCTTCCCGAACCACACGCCCAGCGGTGAATTGTCCGAGCCCAGCTTGAGACTCCTCACCAACTGTCCCCAGTCGGAGAGAGTGTCCCAGTCCTCGCGCCGGACAACCCCGCCATCCTTCGGCCCCCACACGCGCAACCGCAGCGGAGTCCCGAGGTTGACGCCAAACTCCGGGCCGCGCTCGAAGACGACGGTGGGCTCGACCTGGAAATAGCCCTCGTCCGTGCCCATGCCCGAGCGGGGCAGCAACGCCCACGTCGCGGCCTCCACTCGCAGCAAGTTCGTCCAGCGCGCAGGCCGTGAGACCTCACCTCGTTCCGGGGCGGGTGGGCTCTCGGCATCTTCCGTCGTGCTCTCGGGCGACGTCTCCTCCTCTATCTCGTCCACCTCCTCGGGCAATGGTGGGTCCGCAATCTCTTCCGCCCAAGACACTCCAGGCAGGGCCAGCAGCAGCGCGACAATCCAACTTCGCTTCCTGCGCATACACGCCTCCTATGCGTGCCCCGGCATGAGGCACGAAGAACACACGTCTCCCGGTCGGCTCAGCGACTTGAGTCGGGCCGGTGGTGAATCAGCAGTGGTGGGGGGGAATAGGTGCCGACGTCAGGCGGTCGGCGGCGCCTTCACAGCTCGACGAGGCGCGGGAGTGGGGTCCGTCGTCAGCTCGTCTTCGTTGCGTGCTTCGGGCTGCGTCTCGACGTGGTCCGGGTGCGCCCGCCAATCGGCTGGGACGAAGCCTCCCTCGTCGTCCAGCAAGTTCAGCTCCTCCAGCGCATCGCCCGCGTCGGTGAGAGCTTGCTCGACTTCTTTCACCGCATCCTTCGGACCGAAAGGGGGCAGCTCAGCCAGTCGGACGCGCAACACACGCTCCAACTCGGAGGCCGTCCCGAAGCGCGTCGCGGGGCTGCGCTGAAGCAACCAGCCAAGAATGGTGCTGAGCCGGTCGGGTAGCCCCTGCATTGCCGCGTCCACATCCTCGGGGCGGTACGCCATGGACCAGTGAATGGCGTCCTCCGCGACAGACGACAGTCCGGCGTCCATGTTTCTGACTGCCGCCTTCAGTACGCGGCGCCGCTCCTCCTCGGACATGCGTGCATCCAAGTCCGACAGCTTCAAGGTACCCGGGTCGTAAAGGTGCCGGCCCGTAGCGAACTCCAGCATCGTCAGGCCCAGCGAGAAGAGGTCCGCGCGTCCGTCAACGTCTTCTCCCAGCAGCAGCTCGGGGGAAGAGTAGATGACGTCTCCTTTGGGACGCGGGAGTGTCGTTGCAACTCGCCCGGCCAGACGCGAGAAGGCCACTCCAAAGTCCGTCAGCTTCACACCACCCCGAGGTGTGAGCCGAATCCTCGTTGGGTTGACGTCGCGGTTGACGATGTTCAGAGGAATCCCGGCATCGTCCGTGCGCGCATGGGCGTAGGCCAAAGCCGCCGCGATTTCCGCGAACACATAGAGGATGAAGGCTTCGGAGAAGTAGCGCCCGCGCGCCTGGGCAATGGCAAGCAGCGAATCCAGCGTGAAGCCACCTACGCATTCACTGGCCACGCAAAGAGCGTTCTTCATCTCGAAGAGGCCGTGGACGCGGGCGATGTTGGGGTGCTGGAGGAACCGCGCCAGCCTGACTTCCTCTTCCAGTCGAACGCGTGCGCGCTGGTGCTTATCCGTGAGGCCCTCGCCCTGGGGAAGCGCCGCGTACTTGACGAGAACCTTGCCCTGGAGCCCCTCAGGCGTGCGGGGCCGCGCGTAGAGGATGCGCTCCCCGTTGCGGCCCTCCCCGAGAATCTGGAAGAGAAAGTATGTGGTATCCCCTTGAGAAAAGAGGACCACGCCCTCAGTTAGCCGAGGGTTGGAATCATCAGACATGAATGGAGTCTCCTGATAGCTCTCCGCGAAAGCTCTCGCGTGAAGGCAGACAGAAGGTACTCCCAGTCATGTCCGACGTGAACGACGCCATAGGTCGCGAACGGCACGAAGCCCGCCCATCGAAAAAGACCCCGAAAATGCGTAAATCCTCTTTACAGGGAGATGTCAGGGCCACTCTTTTACAACATAGCCATACATGCTTCGGTTGAAGGAGACGGTGCCGGGCGTGGGTCCTGCCTCGGCCTCTTCGGCCCCCTTCTCACCAATGGCGATGCAAACGGGGTATGTGCGCCCGTCTGGCAACCGCGCCTCGGTGTAGCGAGCCAGAAGAGCACCACCGCCCGTCCATACGCGCCCCATGAGCACTGTTCCGGTAGGGAGTTCTCGAATCCCGTCGCGCACAATGCCGCGCACCGGCCCGTCCGAAAAGACGCCTCCCTGACTCATCGCACCGGGCTGATTCTTGTCGATGGTGACCACCACCGATTGCCCTTCCAGGATGCGGAGCACCTCGAACATGGCCTCTCGTGCTTCATCCGGGCACTCACTAGGCCCCGGGCGAACCTGAGAACTACCCGGGCACCCCATCTGCAACGCAATGGCGGCAGTGGCCGCAGCGCACTTCTTGAGAAACTCGGCCCGGCCGCCACTGGATGCAGGGGCCTTCATGGCCGGAGACTCGGACGAATTGGCGACGATAGGGGCACGCTTCACGGAGGGGCTTTCCTTCTGAACTGGATCTTGAGGGGGCAACGCTACCCCAGGGGATGATGCAACAGGCGCAGGAGAAACGACGCTGGTTCCCAGGGGCACACCGGCATCCCCCTGCGGGGCAACCACGAGTAGAGGGGCGCCAGTTCCGGCGTCTCTCTGTACGGAGGGCTCGCCAGATACCGTCGCGCTCGACTCCTGTCCGGCCTGTTTCGATGCGAAGAGTCCCACCAGGGCCGCAGCAGCGAGCGCCGTCCCCAAAACCCCCAGCAGGAGTCCACGGCGGGGCCGCATCCTCTTGACCGCCTCGTCCGTTCCCGTCGCGGGTGTGAGCAGCGGCTTTGCCGTGAGGGTGTGAAGAGGGGTCACCCACTCGGGGCCCATCTCTTTCGTGAGGGCCACCAACTCACGCCGCACCGACTCTGCCGTGGGAGGCCGGTTCTCGGGCTTGCGCGCGATGAAGCGCATCACCGCGTCGCTCAGTGCCCCGGGAACTCGCTCATTCAGAACCCGAGGGTCCGGGGGCATCATTCTGCCCTCGACGGGCGTCTTCACGGAATCACTCGCGGGCTGGGGGGCGGTCAGCACATCGAAGAGGCACACTCCGAGGGCATAGACGTCGTCGGTGACCTTGAATTCGTAGCGAGCGTCGCGGTCGTCGCCATTCTCCCGGAGGAAACGGGACGCCTCGGGGGAGCGGTAGCGACGCGTGCCGGGAGGAAGCGGGGCGTCCGTCAGGTCTTCCGCGTGCGTGTAATCTCCCGCGCTGAAGTCGATGATGAACGGCTCATTGTCCGAAGCGCGCACCATGACGTTGTTCAGCTTCAAGTCACGGTGGAAGACGCCACGTCCGTGCATGTAGTCCACGGCAGCCGACAACTTGATGAAGAGGCGGACGACCTCTTGCGCAGTGGGGTGAACCTTCTCCACCCACTCAGCCAGCGTGTAGCCATCCACAAAATCGAGGATGACGTATAGCCAGCCGCTCACGAAGTCAGGCCAACGTCCATGGGCGCGAGGCGCAATGATGTTGCTATGACCGAGATGCACGAGACATCCCAGCTCGCGCTTTAGCCGTGCGTCGGATTTCTCCTCGTCCCCGCTCGTACCCCGGTGCATCGCGACCTTCATCGCGTAGTGAATGCCGTTCATCTCTACTTTGTAGACGGCACCGTAGGCCCCCGCGCCAATCAGCTTCACGACACGCCACCCGTGAACTGTATGGCCGGGCGGAAACTGCGCAGGATGATGAATGACTGTCAGCATAGAGCATCCACTAAAACGCTACCCCAGGTACAAGCACTTGCCGGACCCCATCACTGTCTAGCAGCTCCAAAGAGCAAACCTCACCCGGCAGCCACGAAGGCACCTCGGTTTCAATCACTATCAAACCAGCCTCTTCCGGCCCTATCTTTGGCAGCACCGAGCGCACGTTGAGCACGCCAAGACTAGTACCGCGCCTCGGACTCACGACACGGGCCAAGGCTGGAGCCCACGAATTTTTGCCATGGTTTCGGACCTTGACGCTGATGGCTGCCCATGTTGGAGCGAGAAAGCTCGTTGCTGACTCGACCGTGAGAGACGCCCCGTGACTTTGCTCCTTCTCCATCTTAATGCGATTTGCTCGTACTCCCCAATGGTCCAACCTGCCGGACATGATCAGTTCGACAGGTCCGCCTGAGTCCCGCAGCGCCCGAAGTTTCTGATTCTCTTCCGTCTGGGCCTTGAGCTGAGCACGCGTGTCCATCAACTCGGCGTGGAGTAGTTCGACGGAGTCCTTTCGATGAAAGACTTCCACGCGCGTGTCGACCTGTGTCGCGTGGGAGACGAGGACAAAGACCCCACGGTCCTGCGTGGCGCTACCGGCAAACCGGACCCGAAGCCCGAGCCTCTCACCAGAACCCAAGTCCACGGCAGGTTCCAAGGCCAGGATTCGCTCCCCCACGTCCACAATGCGGAAGCGCTCGCGGCCCTCCAGCTCCACCGCGCCACGGTCGAGAGGAGCGTCAAAGAGAAGCAGGGTGGTTATCCCCGCCGCGACACGCAGCTCCGGGACGGGCTCGGCAGGGCCACTTGAGAGGGCTACGCGCCGCTCCTGACGCTCGCGGGGGGCAGGAAGGGGTTGCGCCGAAGCGGCGACTCCCACCAGCAATGAAAGAATGGCAACGGGTCGAAGCAACGCGGATTCTCCCGTGCCGACCCTAGCAAACCGGGAAGAAGTCATCGTCGAGAAAGTCGCCCGAGACAGTCAAGTCCAGGGCGCCCCAGGAGCCTCGCGATTGCCGCCCGTTGAGCGAGCGAGGCGCCAGCCCTTCCACAACCCTTTGCACGTACAAGCCGACCTGTGCCTTAGTCCCGCGCGGGCGGCTGCGGTGAGTGCCGCAGTGTCACGGCGTAGCGAGGTCCCAGACCAACCGCGCCGATTCCGCAGTCGCCCTCCCTCAGTTGGCTAGCTTCGCAGCGGCGAACCCGGCACCGAGCCCCAGAACCAGCGCCACGACGGCGACCGTGAAGGACGTATCCCCGGCCTGTTGCCGCAGCGCTTCGTTCTCCGCTCGTAGCCGCTCAATCTCGGCAGCGGTACGGACACAGCGCTGCTCGGACAACCAGCAGCCGCCCTCGACCTCGACGGCTGCCGCCCCTCCATCCGGAAAGAGCTGAGCGCGCTCCACGCCGATGACCTCGGAGCCCGCCGCAGGAGTCGCGACGAGCACCACCAGCACGAGCGCGCCGAGCTTCACTTGTCGCCCCGCTTGTTGAGCTGCTCAAGCACGGCAATCGCCGCGGCCTTGCCCGCGACCTGGCCGGCGGCAATCTCGCCCGCGTGCTCCGCGCTCTCAATCGCGGCGTCCCCGAAGAGAAGCCGCTTGATGAGCGTGAAGCCACCCGCCGCCGTCAGAGCCACCTTCACGGCGGTCAGCATCAGGGACAGCGAGAACGGCGCCCCAGCGGCGAGCGCGTTCGCGACAGCACCCGCGAGGGAGACGCCCAGCACCAGCAGCGCGCCACCTCGGTCCGTGTTGAAGAACGGGATGAAGGACCCGCCGAACCGTCGCAGGAGGTAGACGAGCAGCACCACCACCAGGGACGCGACGAGCGCGTAGTTCTGGCCCGTCACCGCGTCGAGAAACATCTGGGCGAACTCCTCGAACTGCTCGGGGTTCGGACCGACCATACCCACCTCAACCATGTTTCCTCCGAGTCAGAAGCCCAGCCGAGTCAGTTCGGCCGCGAGCTTCGGGTTTGCGGCACGCCACTGCGGCGACTTGCGCTCGTCATTGAGCCGAGCCCACACAGCCGCGACCGAACTGCTCTCCACCAGCGTCCGAAGGGGCGTGAGCTGAAGCGCGCTCACGTAGCCCGGCCACTGCACATGCGGCGCGTCGCCGAACCTGCCGCCCCAGACGAGTCCCGCCTTCGTTGATTCCTCGCCCAGCACGCGATAGGCCGGCAGACGCCAGTCGGGTTGAACTCCGGGCTTCGCGTCCCCGTCACAGACGAAGTCGAAGGCCAGCCCGTAGTTGTGAGCGGACAGCCCCGCCGCAGACGCCTTGCCACCCTTGCCCGCGAGGAAGAGGCGCCGCAGCTCGGCCTGTTCTTCGAGGCTTCGGAAGCCGTACGTCGCGACGTAGCTCACGCCCCGGGCCTCGCAACGCGCCACGACCTGAAGGGCGACCGATACGAGCGGCAGGTAGACGCGGTCAACGTCGACCCGCTTGAAACTGGCCCGGGTCATCGGCAATCCCCCGACACGGCCTGGGTCATGCGGAGAAGCTCCAGTTCGACGGTCTGCCGGACCTGAGCGGGAATCCCTACGCTGAACTCGTCACGCCACCGACGCAGCGCGCCCAACTCCACCGCAAGGACGTTGATACGCTCGTCCTGTCGGGCGACCTTTTCGACCAGGGAGCGGATCTCTCCGACGAGGGACTTCGCGGCCCAGGTGAGGACGCCGACCCCTGCCGTTCCGAGCAGGGAGCCAACGACGAGCTGAACTGACTGAGTCTCTTCGGCGGTCACGGCATCACCGGGGCTTGGGGTGGCCCCTGGTAAATGTGTGCGACTTTTGATGGTGGTTCAGCCCTGCGCAGTCACGGACCCGCAGTGTGGAATTTGGTATTCTGGCAGAATGACCATACTGATGATCCCCAGCCCTATCCTAGCGGCTACACTCTCCACCTTCATGGAGCAAATCTGGGTCGAATGGGTCAAACCCGGGGCTCCCATCATACTCGCCCCAGTTACAGCCGCCGTTCTCGGGTATTTCTTCAATAAGTCACTCCAGGAGAAGCTGGACACTGACCGCGCACAGCGCACCGAGGCTCTGGAGCTTCAAAAGAAAAACTACAGCGCAGAACTTCTCACCCTCGGCGCTGAACTCAACAGGTCGCTCCAGGAAAAACTGGACGACTATCGTTCGCAACGCGCCGAGGCTTTGGAGCACCTAAAGCGCGACCTGCAAGACACTCTGGCAAGTCGGACAAGGCGAGCTGAATATCTAAAATCTCAAATCGAAAAACTCTATGGACCTCTCACCTTTCTAATTGAATCCATCAACAGCCGAATCGAGTGCGCCGGTCATCTCGAAGCCACAAAAGTCGAATTCCGCCGAAGAGTAAACGAAGGGCTGATTCCGAAAGACACCGAGCCGCCCGACAAGAACGCCATCTACGAAGTTCAGAAAAAGTATTTCCAACTCGCAGCCGTTGCCAGCAATGAGGCCACCAAACTTCTAAACTCGGCATGGGGATGGCTTGACGAGGACGACCAACAAGACACCATTGACTATATCGAGCGCATCGACAGGAACAACGTCGAATACGTAGAGCTAGGGATTGGACTACTTCCCAAGCAAGTCTACGACAAAAAAGTGTTCCCAATCACCGGACTTGAATTACCCACCCTTCGGGATGATGAATTCGCCAAGAGAATCCGACTAAAGCTCGCCCAAAAACAGCGCGAACTCTCAGGGCTCACATTGACCAGTGAAACCCTTACAGGAACAAAACAGCCATCGACTGCAACCAAGACCGGAGCGACCTAGGCAACGCGCCGAGCACCATACTGTGACAATTCTTAATCTCGGGGCTTGAGGTTGTGGGCAAGCAGCCCGTTCACGACGTAGGTTCTCGCGAAGCGAACGGCAATCTGCATCACGTCGCCGGCCACCGCGTGCTCGACCCTCGCCACGCGGCCCGGCGCGAAGCCTTCAATCGTCTCTCCTAGGTTCAGCGCATCCGTCCGAGTCCAGCCACGTTCCACCGTGCGCCATCGATGGTCCGGCGTCACCACGAGCACCCGGCCGTCTTCCATGACCAGCCTGGATCGCGCGGCATGGTGGCGGCTGACGTGGGTGACCTCGAACACGCCCCCGTCCTTCTCGTTCTCGTGCATCGTGAGCACTCGCATGCCGGGCCTGAGCATCTCGGCGGGCAGCTCCGTACCGTCGCCGAGCAGCACCGGTTCCCAGGGCGCCACACAGGTCCCGTGCTCATTGCCACCGCCACCTCCACCTCCGGAGGGCGCGGACGCAGGGCCTGTTGCACGACGAACCATGTCCACGTTGTAGGCACTCGGAGGGAAGAACCAGCGCTCGGCACTGAACCCGACCGCGTTGTGCAGGGACACCTTGAGATAGAGCAGCTTGTTGACCAGCGGGTCGTCGCGCAGGCGGTTGAACTTGTCACCAAACATGAACGAAAAGCCCGCGCCCGTCGCGTTGGCTCCGTCACCATCCCAGGCCCCATTCTGGTACTTGCGGTCAGCGATAGAGACCGTCGCGCTGTAGAGGAAGTTTGGCGGGTGGATGTCCCCGAACGCCCAATAGAAACCGACTTCCAGGAACCGAAGCGCGTCGAGGTTGTCGCTCGCGGCTTGGGGCTGGAGCGTCGCGCGGTAGTGCGCCCAGGTGAAGAAGCTCGCTCCACCCGCCGCCCCGGCAATGGCGTACCCCTCGACGACCTGGATGTTGAGACGGTCGATGTTCGGCACGCCGTCGTTGTTGCCGCGGTAGTAGATGCGGCTCCCCGTGTCTGCGAGGGCCTGAATGGAGCGGAAGAACCCGTCGCTCAGGTAGTAGCGCCCCACCTGGACGTTGTTCGAGGCGACCTTGAGTGTCGTCCCCACGTTGTCCAGCTTCGCCCCTGCCGTGGGGATACCGTTGCCGTCCTCCGCGTAGTTCGATGTCTTCAGCGTGTTCGCGGCGAGCAGGTCGAAGGTGACCATCTTCCGGAGCGAGACGGCATCGAAGTAGAGCCGCTTCCCCACGTCAGCAGCCAAAACTTCCGCCTCCCAGAAGAGCTGAACCCCCGTGCAACCGGCCGGGCACGTCCCCGTCAGCGGCACGCGACGATAGGCGGTCCCCACGGGCCCCAGCGCAACGGCCGACGACTGCCCCGAGTAGGTGCCGCTCGCGTCCTCCCAAAGCAGATAGAGCGTGCCCATGCCGCTTACCGTGGCGGACGACGCCTTGACGTAGACGTCGGCGAAGAACTGGTCCCCAGGCGAGCACTTGAGCCGACCGCCCGGAGCTGCGGAACCGTAGCCGCCCGTCCAGCTCAGTCCCACCCATGCCCCCGCGCTCGATAGCTCCACTCGTCGAACCCAGCGCCCCGAGCGCGCGTTGACGGGGTCCTCGACGAGCTTGTCGCCCTCCGGGAGCTTGCCCACCGCGCGAAGGCCCGCCTCGTTGTATCCGTTGGGGATGAGGTTGTCCGTCGGCGGGTACAGCAAGTGCTGGTATCCGACCGCAGAATCCCCCAGCGAAGTGCCATCGAGCTTCTTCGGGGCGACCTCGAACTGAGGGGACGCGTTGCCCCGGTTGCCGAACCTGTCCCGAGGAACGACGCGCACGAAGTAGGCCGTCCCCGGCATCAGGTCGGACACCCCAAACACGGTCATGTCGAAGGTGCCGCGCAAGGTGGAGCTGCTCGGCGTGAAGCCGCTCGTCGTCGAGACGTGCAGCTCGTAGGACGCGACAGGAGGACCGCTCAGAGCTGGCATGAGCGACAGGGAGAATCCGTTCACGACGGCCGTCACCGTCACGTTTAGTGGGTCCAGCGGCGGTGACGTGTGCGCCGGCTCGCTCAGCCCCGGGCGCGCGTCCATCTCCAGCCACATGGAGACACCAAACGAGGGCTTGCCCCGCGTGGTGATGGTCGTCCGCGCGTCGCCTTCCGCAGTGAAGGCATGCCGGAAGCCAGTGACAGCCAGGTTCTGGTCATCCGAGTAGTGCGCGCCGTTCGCCCGGAACCGGTAGAGGTCGCCCAGCTCCACCGGCAGGAAGAAGTCGGCTTCAATCTCCTGGTCCGCGAGGGGCTCCTTCAGGTCCGACAGCGCCGCGTCCGCCATCTTCCGAGCTTCGACCTCACGGTCGATGTTGCTCGACGCGTCCTCCGCGAGCTGCATGTAGCGCACGCCATAGGCGCCCTGACTCGCGGCGTCCCCGACGATGACGCTCTTTCGCTTGGGCTGCCCCGTGACATCCAGGTCCCCGGTATCGGAGTAGACGACCTCAATCCTGTTGCGAATCTCCGTCTTGTTGATGGCGAGCTTCGCGACGTCGCGGTAGTCGCCGGGTCCGAAAGTCCACGCCAACGCCGGGTTCGTTCTGTTCGGCTCGCTGAACGTCAGCACGAAGGTTCCGCTCGCTTCTCGCCAGCGGTAGCGCACCTCCCATCCAATCTGTTGGGCCAAGTCTCTCAGCGCGTCGAGTGCACTCGCCTTCTTCTGGGCGTACCTCCGAATCCTCCACCCGGGAGAGATGGGCGTATGCAGCAGCACACCCATGCCGTTGTCGGCCAGGATGGCCTGCATGACGGTTTCGACCGCGACACCGGCAGCGGAGTCCCCATAGGGGCGCTCGACTTCAATGAACGCGTCCTGGAGCCGGCCCCCGAGGTCTCGCCCACGGAAGACGAGCTGCTCATCGGCGAAATCCACCTCGTCGATGTCCCCGTGAAACAGAACGCGCCATTCACCCGCGCTCGGCGACATGCTCACGGGCGACACCGCCGCTTCGACGATGAACTCGCGCCCAGGCCGGATGAGCTGCCCGTTGCCCGCGTTCAGCTTCGAGTCGGCCCGGAGTGGCGACAGGCTGAACAGGTCGACCTGCCGCTTGAGCGTCACCGTCGCGGCCGAGACGGGCTGGTCCACGTCCTCGTCGACCTCGACGGCGTCGAGAAAGTCGCGCCCTTCAAGGTGGCTCAGATTCACCCACACACCCGCCCCGTCACGGACCTTCACCCGGACATGGGACGCATGCCCCGCTGGATTCGAGAGAACCGCGAGCCCCTGAGACGACATACCGCGCATGCCGCTAAACCTCCCTCAACGTGAATTCGAGCCGCTCACCGACGACGCGCGACCCGTTGTGACTGAACTCGACGAACTCACCGTCGCGCACTTCCCCGATCACCTTCGTTTCGGTGGCCACGAAGCCACCGCTCGCCACGAGGAACGGAAGCGCGCTCCAGGCCCGTGCGATGTGCCACCCGTAGAGGTGAGGGACCCACGCGTCCGGCACCGCGAACGGCAGACCCACCACGTCGTCGAAGCTCACCGCGTTGGTGGCGCCCGTCAGCGCGAGAGTCCCCGACGCCACCGACAGGCCCCCGGCATTCGCCGACGGCGCTCCCTGAGTCCACCGCCTGCCGTCACTCCGGTTGATGCCCTGGAGCCACGCACCCGCCGAGCCGCTGTAGACGTGATGCAGGGCCGTCCAGCGCGCCCCGAGCTGCATGGCCCACGAGGCGGAAGTTCCGACGGCCAGGTTCAGCCCACCGCCGAAGCGCGCGCCCTGGAAGAGCTGCCCCGCGACGCTCGCCTGATTGAGACCGCGACTCGTGAAGGCGTCACCCTCGAAGGCCACCGTGTGTCCGTCACCCGCAATCAGTCCGCGCAGGGCGAGCACTTCGTCGGGCGGCAATGGAAGCGTCTTGAACTCCCACTCCTGACGAACCGCGCGTCGTCCCAGGCGATAGGCTCCGCTGAAGGCGCGCGAGTCCGTGCCGATGTTCACCTGCCTTCGTCGGCCCTCCGCGACAGGCACCGGGATTCCGTTCAGCACGAGGAAGGCCATCTCAGTACCTCCCATTCAGCCACTCACCGTTGCCCCGGCGTCGGTGGGCCTCGCGTTTCATCTCGATGTAGACCTGCCGCGCGGTCTCCTCCGGGTCACCGGCCCCCTGAACGACAATCTGCCCGACACTGACGTTCCCACCGCTCACCGGAACGACGGGGCTCGGAGCGACAGGCGATGCGCCAGGGGACAGCGGAGCGCCTCCCATCGGGTCCTGTGCGTTGAACCGCGCGAGCGCCACCTTGAAGCCAGTCGGGACGTTGGTCAGTGCCTCCGTCGCCCTGTTCGTCGCGGCGGCGTTCTCCCACGCGGCGACACCAGCGGCGGCATTGGCGGCGGCGGTGTCGTAAGTGGTGTCTCGCAGGGTTTCGAGCGCACTGTCGACCGCATCCATCGGGACCTTCATGCTGTCCAAGCCCTGAGCCATCTTTCGGAAGGCCCCGCCGACGAGGGGAACCTTGCCAAGCGCTTTGAACACGCCCGCGATGAACCCGATGATGGCGTTCCACACCGTGGCGATGCCCTTCACGACGTAGAGGATGCCCATCGCCACAATCCGGATGACGGCGAAGAGCCCCTTCATGATGGGCCCCGAGAGCAACGTCAGCGGCTGAAGGAGTGCGACAAGAATCTGTCCAAACACGGTGATGATGGGGGCCAATCCCTTGAACAGCGTTCCGAGCACTTCGAAGATGGGCGTGATTGCCTGAACCGGCTTCGAGAACATCTCCAGCACCGGCACCAACGCGTCCAGGAGCGGCGTCACCATGTTGAACACCGACGCCAGCAGCGGCAGGACGGGAGCCAGCACGCGCCCGAGGACGTCTGCCACGTACTGGATGAAGTTCGTCACCATCTGGAGCAACGTGCCGAACGTCGTCGACTGGGAGAGCAGCTCCGCGACGACGGCAATCAGGCCACCCCAGACGCCACCGGCCGACATGCCCTGCTGGAAGCGGTCGACCAACTCATAGATGCGACCGAATGCCTGACTGAACCTGCTCGTCAGGGCCCGCTTCGCTTCGTCGGCCGCACGGGCGAGCGCGTCGGCGAGTTCCTTGGCTTTCCTACGCGCGACCTCGGCGATGATCGACGCCGTGTTGCCGACGTTCTTCAGGAACTCTTTCGCGTCGAACTTCCCAACCTCCACGTTCCCGACTTCAATCTCGGGCGTCTCCGTGGGCGTGCGCAGCTTGCCCTTCGGCCCGAGCATGTCGTCGAAGACACCACCGAACTTCTCCCGGAGGAACGCGGCGGCATCGCCACCCATCATCTTCACGCCGTCGAAGGCGTAGCCCGCTCCGTAGGACACGCCTTCCCAGACGTTCAGCATTCCGTCGCGCAGGGTCCCCACGGTGCCGTCGACGAGTCCCTTCAATCCGCCGAGCACCGCGTCGCCCGTCAGGTCCTTCAGTCCCTCCAGCGCGCCCGCGACACCGTCGAGGTTCAGCGCACGCGCGAGAGGCGCCGCCAGTCGAGCCAGGTTGCGCACCACGAAGGCGAAGGTGTCGAGCTGCCCGCGAGCCCACGCGCCCACGATGGCCGCGAGCTTCGAGAAGACTTCCTGGAAGAACTTCGCGACTCGCCCGGCCACATCCGTCACGGCCCGCCACGTGGAAACGAAGGCGTCCCGCATGCCGGTGCTGCTGTCGTGCCATGCCTTGTAGAGCGTGCCCGCGAGCATCGCGACGCCTGCCACCGCCAGCGCAACGGCGGCAAGGGGGGCCGTCACCGTCAGGATACGAGCGGCGGCGTTGCGGAAAGCCGTCGAGAAGCTCGCGTCGACCTGCTCGGCTCCCTTCGCGACTTTCTTCAGGTTGCCTTCGACCACTGGCGTCTCGCTCTTGAGGAACGCGGAGAACCTCACCAGCGACTTTCCAGCACCGTCCAGCGCGGGCACTACGAAGGCAAGGAAGCTCTCGGCGAACTGCTTCACCACCCCCGCCACCTTGCCCCTGTCTCTT
>NZ_JABXEM010000252.1:0-16787 GCF_013372595.1 Myxococcus sp. AM011 | reverse complement strand
GGCCTGGGGATCCAGGGCCAGCGGTCCGGGCGGGATGGCGCCATGCCGTCGTTGCGAGCGGGTTTGAGCGCGGCCTCGGCGGCGCACTGAGGCACGCGCCATGCGCAGGGCGTATCTGCACTTCACGCGCTTCCCGGTGCAGCGCAAGGTCCTCGAATGCCCGGAGCTGGCGGGGCGGCCCTTCGTGCTGGTGGAGGAGTCGCGAGGCCAGCGGCGGGTGGCGGCGGCATCGACGTCCGCGCTGAAGGCGGGGGTGCGGCCCGGGACGACGCTCACCGCGGCGACGGCGTTGGAGCCGGGGCTGCGGCACTTTCCCTATCGGCCGGAGGACGAGGCGCGGGCGCTGGTGGCGCTGGGGGAGGCGCTCTTGTGCCTGGGGCCTGGCTTCCAGCTTTCAGCGCCAGATGGCCTGTGGCTGGACGCGGGGGCGGCGCACCTGTCTGGAGGCGAGGACGGGCTGTGCTCGCGGGCGTTGGCGCTGTGTTCGGAGCTGGGGTACCGGGCGCATGTGGCGGTGGCCTCGGAGGCGTTCAGCTCTCGGGCGCTGGCGCGGTACGGGGTGCGGCGGGTGGAGGTGGTTCCCGAGGGAAGGTCGGCTCGGGCGTTGGCGCCGTTGCCCCTGGCCGCACTGGAGGGGCGGGAGAGCGCGCCCTTCTCCGCGTTGGGCCTCAGCACGTTGGGGGAGGTGGCGGCGTTGCCGGCGGGTGCGGTGGTGGCGCGCGGTGGAGTCAATGGGGCGCGGGTGCATGCGCGGTGTTGTGGAGAGGACGACACTCCCTTCGTGGCGGAGGTGCTGGAGGAGGTGCTGGAGGAGCGGCGGGTGCTGGACTGGCCGGCGGAGTCGTTCGAGCCGCTGCGCTTCGCGCTGAAGACGCTACTGGACAGGTTGGGGGCGCGGCTGTCGGGGCGGCGGCGGGCGGCGGTGCGCATCACCTTCACGCTGAAGTTGGATCCATCGGGGCAGCAGCGGGTGACGCTGGCGCTGGCGAGGCCCACGGCGGAGGCGAAGCTGTTGCTGGACCTGGCTCGGCATCGGATCGAGGAGTTGCGGCTGGAGAACCCGGTGGCGGAGGTGTCCGCGCGGGTGGATGAGTGCTCGGAGGATCGGGAGCAACAGCTCTCGTTGGGGGATGCGCCGGAGGGGGATGCGGCGCTGGAGGTGGTGTTGTCGCGACTGGTGACGACGCTGGGGGAGGAGTCGCTCTGCTCGGCGGGCCTGGAGGCGGTGCACCGGCCGGAGGGGGCGCATGGGGTGAAGGCCTTCCATCCGCCGGAAGCGCGAGCGGGCTGGGCGGGGGAGTTCGCGGGGACGCGCGTGGAACGTGCGCCAGTAGGAGGCGGGCTCCAGGAGCGGCCGTCGCGGTTGTTGGCGGAGCCGGCGTGGCTGGACGCGGAGGTGGCGGAGACGGGACGGTTGCTGGCGGCGCGAGTGAGCGGGCGGCGGCACCGGGTGACGGCGGTGACAGGGCCGGAGCGACTGGGAGGGGAGTGGTGGTCAGAGTCACCCTTCCAGCGGGACTACTACCGCGTGCATTTCGAAGGACTGGGCCCCGCGTGGGTGTTTCGAGACATGAGGGACGGCCGCTTCTATCTGCAGGGGTTGTTCGACTGACCTTCTGCGCGGAGGCTGTGCTTCATGTCACTTCGTTTCCTGATGGTCGCGTTGCTGGTTGTGTCTGGGTGGGGATGCTCGAGTGCCTTACGCCCTCGCATTCAGCAAGCAGGGGAAGCCGCGGAGCAGGAGTGCAACGCACCTGAAGAAGATCAGTGCGTCACCCTCCTTTGTCTGGGTGATGCCTGTGGCTTCTATCGCTGCGAGGAGACGCCGGGTGCGCTTGAGCTGGCGCGTTTCCCACCCAGCCGGCCTCCTGCAGCGGCGGCTGCCCCAGGAATGGGGCCCCGAAGGAACTGGGGCGGCGCGCAAAAGCTCCCGCGTGGCGCTGTCATGACGTTTCCCAACTGGAACGGTGCCCCTGCACAGATCATCCCTCCGGCACGACAGCTCACGGCGGGGCGCTGGGAGAAACATCACCTCTTTCCGCAGGCTGAAGACCTCGCGAGGTGGTTTGATCAACAGGGCGTCAAAATCCACAATTACACCATGCCCATTCCTCGGGATGTCCACCAACGGATTCATCGGGGCGGAGACCGTGGAGGCGCCTGGAATGATGCCTGGCGCGCCTTCATGCGCGTGAATCCACGAGCTTCTCCGGAGGAGATCTTCAAGTATGCGGGGATGCTGATCCATCGCTTCGACCTGATCGGCGGGCCCATTCAGCCCTACTATTCACGCCCAGGAGCGTGAGGACCGATGCCCCGTTTTTTTGAACTCACGAGGAGCAGGGCGCTCGTTCAGGAGCGTGGTGGCGGTGACCTTGACGGGACGCACCCATGGAGCCTGCCCGGTGTGAAGTGTCACGCTTGTGGTGTCACGTGGAGCGACGTGGGCCATGACTACCCCTGCGTTGATCTGTCGGGGCTGCCCGAGCGGCGGGAGTTCGAGAAGGCCAGACCCGAACCCTTCGTTGAGTTCGCACGCTTGCGCGAATTGGTACGTCACCTGGTTCCCGCGAATGCCGAGCTGCCTCCTGGCACGAGCTTTGGGCCATTGAGGGGACGCGCTTCTGGACGGTTCGGCTCGTTTACGTCGCAGGGCGACATCTTGTGGCTGGTACGACAGGACGCAATGGAGGGGCTCCAGGCGGCTGGTGTGCAAGGGCTGGTGGGATGTCGCCCGGAGCTGCGCTTCCGTCAGAAGGATGCACCCGAGCTGCTGGAGCTTCAGATTGAGCCCCGGGGACGACTGCACCCCGATTGCATCCCTCCGGAGACGCCTCCTCCGTGCGAGACGTGCGGCCGGCACGCCTTCAGCCTGCCCGAGGAGCCCGTCTTGGATGCCGCGTCCCTGCCCAAGGACCTTGACCTGTTTCGCGTGGGTAACTTCGCCACGGTGGTGATTGGCAGCGAGCGATTCATGAATGCCGTGGCCCAGCTTGCGCTCGACGGCATCTCGTTCCGCGAACTATCCACTCGCTAATCTTGGGCTCCAGGGCTGGCCCTCCCTCGAAACGAGGGGGACTGCGACTTCGACAAGACGGCGACCTGCTACCTCGCCGTCCTGCACGTCGCAGCCATGCTTCTCTGGCTGCAATAATCAGAGACGGTCACTAGCCCTACGGATTGGCTTTGAAGTGCTTCGCGACCCACTTTTCAATGTCAGTCGCAGAAGGAGTCTCGCCCTCGAGTTCTTCAATCTGGTCGGAAAATGGTGTTAATGGATAAAGCTCCAAGTCAGCGAGCGCGATAGGCGTCCCTGTGTCGAGGGTGCCAAGAATCGCACCGCTTAAACGGAGGATGGGCAGAAGCTCTGGGGCCAGCAGCAGTTCGATGCTGTGGGCCTGTCCGGCGCAGCGCCGGATGCGTCCCCGGCGTTCAAGCTCCATCACCATGCGTAATCAGTGGTTCTAAGGAATCAGGCAGGTCAGGATGATGGGGTGCGTAATGGCGTCTGACTTGAGGGCGATTTTGCTGTAAATGGGATTGTTTGTGCTGGGTGTCTTGGGGGTTGTTCTGGCTGAGCCGCTCTTGGGGGGATGTAATCACTTGGATGGAAGAGACGCTGGGTCGTTTCGGAGCGGCATTCTATTCGTACCAAGTCGGAGCGATCTTCCTTACCTCTGGAAGCTCGGCGATGCGGCAGAGCGCGTCCCATGCGGTGGGGGTGAGCGCGCCATGGCGTGAGACACATTCGGTGTCGCCGGTAGCGAAGAAGTAGAGTGTCTCCTCGGGGATGCTGCAGCCAACACGGCCTCGTGAGGCCCCGGCCTGGAGCGAGGTCGGAGCGAATCCTCTCACTCGGGCGATCAGCGCTTCATCACCCGTGGGAAGGCAGAACTCCACCGAGCCGTCGTTCCGACATCCCGTCTCCTGGGTGAAGTCGAGCTTGTGGGTCGGGCATGCCGATGCCGCAGGCCCCTCGCGAGAGGTGGTGGCGCAGGCCGACAGGATGGCGAAGAGCAGGCCGGGCGTGGCGAATCGGCTCATGGCGTTTCCTTGCTCGTATCACGACACAGTAAAGAGGCCATGCGCGCACACTCCGGTGGATACCACGCCCCGTCACACGGCATCCCCGTTTGCCCGCACCCGTCACCCGTGGTTATGCAGAGCGACCACCTCTTTCCCCAGGGCCCTCATGCGCGCCTCCGCTCTCCTCCTGCTGTCCCTGCTCGTCACCGCATGCGCCGCGCCGGAGGTGCGTCCCGCGGGGGCCATCCGCAAGGTCGTCGTCGTCGTCGGCTCTCGCGTGGACTCGCTGCCCATGTCGTCCTACCGCCAGGACCTGATGGGCGAGGGCAACCCGCGCACCGTCCTCGTCAGCCAGACGGAATCCGTCCTGCGCGAGCGGGGCTTCGACGTCGTCGGGACCCGCATCTCCGCGGCGCCTTCGCCCTCCACGGACGAAGTCGTGTCCGTCATCCGCGCCAATGACGCCGAGGCCGCCGTCGTCGTCGTGCTGTCCTGGGTCGACGTCTCTGGTATTCAGACGATGGGCCGCGCCGATGTGGTGATGGAGGCCGGCGTCATCTCCTCCGACGGCCAACTGGTCTGGCGCACGGAGAGCCGCACCGTCGCCATGATTGGCCTGTACCAGTCGCAGACGGACTACACTTCCTATCTGCGCAAGGCCGTCATCCAGATCGTCAAGGAAGTGCCCTGACGCCCCTCGCCCTCAGGGCGTCGCCCGGGGGCTCGCCAGTCGCAGGTGCTCGTGCACCGTCTCCGCGCGCAGGTAGAGGAACTGCGCGTCGCCGAACGCCAGCGTGTCGCCGTCGTTGAGCGTCACCTGCGCGCGAAAGCCCAGCGGCGCGCCGTTGATCCACGTGCCGTTCATCGACTGGGCATCGCGCACCAGATAGCCGCCCGTCGCCGCATTCCACCGCAGCGTCGCGTGGTGCTGCGAGACGGAAGGGTCCGGCACCACCAGGTCACACTCCGAACGGCCGACGGTGAGCTCCTCACCATCCACCTTCGGGTTCAGGAAGTGGACCTCCAGGTTGTCGAAGTCGCGGAGCATCGCGAGCAGCCGCTCCGTCATGCGCGTGCGGTGCGCCATGCCCACCGTGCGCGCCCCCGTCAGTTGCTGGGCGACGCTCCGGAAGACCGGGTCCACGGGCTGTTGGATGAGCGCCACCGGGCCTGACGCGGCTCGGAAGGCCTCGAGCGAGGCCTCGGCGAAGGGTCGGAGCTGGTTCACGGACACCATGTCGCTCACCCTACGTCCAAGCAGGGGCCACGGGAAGTCAGGTGTCGGGTCCGACGGGACGCTCCGCGAGGGACTTCGTCACACCGTGGACGTGGCGTCCGCCAGGGCCCCATGGGAGCGTGTGGTCCGCATGCGGGTCCTCGTCACCGGAGCGGCGGGCTTCATCGGTCACCACGTCAGCGCGAGGCTGCTGGCGCGAGGGGACACGGTCCTCGGCGTGGACAACCTGGACCCCTCCGGAGACGTGCCCCTCAAGCACGCCCGACTGGCCCGACTCCGCGCCTCCCCCGACGCCGAGCGCTTCACCTGTCATCCCGTCGACATCACCGACAGCGCCACGCTCGCGAGAATCTTCCAGCAAGAACGCCCCGAGCGCGTGGTGCACCTGGCGGCGAAGGTCGGCGTCCGCGCGGCGGGGGCCTCCGCCCGGTCCTATCTGGACGCGAACGTGACGGGCTTCCTCCACGTCCTGGAGCAGGCGAGTGCCGCGCGCGTGGAGCACCTCGTCTACGCCTCCTCCAGCTCCGTGTACGGCGCGGACACGCCGCCGCCCTTCGCGGAGAGCGCCTCCGCTGACCACCCGCTCAATGTCTACTCCGCGACCAAGCGCGCCGGAGAGCTGCTGGCCCACACGTACAGCCACCTGCACGAGTTGCCCACCAGCGGGCTGCGCTTCTTCACCGTCTACGGCCCGTGGGGTCGCCCGGACATGGCACCGCTGCGCTTCCTGCGCGCCTTGCACGCGGGGCGCACCATCGACCTCTACGGCGAGGGCCGCATGCGGCGCGACTTCACGCACGTGGACGACGTGGCGGAGGCGGTGCTGCGTGTGCTGGACCGCCCGCCCACCGCGACACCGCCGTATCGCCTGCTCAACGTGGGCCGGGGCGAGCCCGTCTCGCTGCGCGACTTCGTGGCCGTGCTGGAGCGGCACGCGGGGACTCGGGCGGTGTTGTGTCCACTGCCCGCCCAACCCGGAGAAATGGACGGCACCTGGGCGGACCCCACCGCCCTGGAGCGTGAGACGGGCTTTCGTCCTCGCGTGTCCGTGGAAGAGGGGCTCGCGGGCCTGGTGAAGTGGGAGCGCGAACACCCCCAGTTCAGGACGTGAGCGAGGCCCTCGACGTGCTTCACCCGGCCGTCACCTCCACCTGGCCATGCTCCACGCGCCAGGACTCGGAGGTGCACGCGCGAGCGAACGCGGTGTCGTGAGTCACCAGCAGCAGCGCACCGGGGTACTCGCGCAGGGCCACCTCCAGTCGCTCGATGGAGGGCAGGTCCAGATGATTGGTGGGCTCGTCGAGCACCATCGCCCAGGCGTGCTGCCCGAGCCCTCGCGCGATGAGCAGCTTGCGCACCTCGCCCGGAGAAGGTTGCTCCGAGCCGAGCAACCGCTCCGGGTCCACACCGAGCGCGGCCACCAGGGACAGCACGCGCCCCTTCTCCTCGGGAGGCAGGGCGCGCACCTCGTCGAGCGTGGACCGCGCCTCCTCCGCGCCCACGTCCTGGGGCAGGTACAACACGCGCTCCATGGGCACGCGGGCGTTCTCCAGCAGCGCGCGCACCAGGGTGCTCTTGCCCGCGCCGTTGGGTCCCTCGATTCGCACGCGCGCCTCGCGGCCCACCGACAGCTTCACCGGGCCCAGCAGCGTCACGTCCCCGGCGCGCAGCTCCGGCAGGTCGACGGTGAACAGCCACGGATTGGGAGAGCGCACGTAGTCGACGAAGACGGAGCGGCCCACCGTCTTGTCCGCGGTGAACTCCCCCACGGCCTCGGTGGCGCGATCCAACTCGCGGCGTTGGATGCCCACGCGGCGGCCCGCATGGTTCTCCGCCCAGCCCGCCACGACGGACGCGCCCATGGAGCGCGCGTCGTTGTCGTTCTTGTCCTTCATCCGCTTGCGCGTGCTCCGAGCCGCATCCGCGGACTGTTGCTCCCGTCGGGCCTGGTCCAGCAGCCGCGCCGCGCGTCGCTGCTCCGAGCGGGCCTGCTGATAGACGCCGACTTCCGCCTCGCGCTCGGCCTCCCAGTGCTGCTTCGCCGCGGAGTAGGCCCCGGGCCACAGCCGCGCATCACCGCCGTGGACGCGCAGCGTGGACGTGGTGAGTGTCTCCAGGAGAGGTCGGTCATGAGACACGACGACGCCCACGCCCTTGAAGCGCCGCAGCGCCGAGACGAGCCACGTCCGTGCCTCCGAGTCCAGGTGGTTGGTGGGCTCGTCGAGCAGCAACACGTGAGGCTCGGCGGCCAGGGCGGCGCCCACCTGCCACCGCTTGCGCTCGCCCGGTGACAACGTGGGCCAGCGCTCCAACGCGGAGACGTCCAGCCCCAGCTGTCCGTGGAGCCTGCGCGCGAGCGCATCCCACGACTCGGCGAAGGTGGTGATGTCCGGCGTCAGCCCCTCCACCTCCTGCCGGCACAGCCGCAGCGTGGGTGAGGGTGGATCAAACTGGAGGTGCCCCTCGGTGGGTGTCAGCTCCCCTGTGAGCAACCGCAGCAGGGTGGACTTGCCAGCGCCGTTGGCGCCCACGAGCCCCGTCCAGCCGGACGTCAGGTGGAAGTCGACTTCAGAGAGGACGGAGACAGCGTCGGAATAGGCGAACGACACGCGATGCGCGCGAAGGGAAGACATGAGAAGCGAACTCCTGAATCCAGGACGCGAGCCAGCCCATAGGGGCGGCCCTGCGCGGTGAGGCCAAAAGACCTGGGACTCAGCGGCTCAGCTTCAAGGGTGCGTCAACCTCGCGTAGGGAGGGGGTGTCAGGCCCTCCGGTGGATGCGTGCGCCGAAATCTATGGCTTGCTCCGGGGCGGATTGCAACCCCGTCTCGCTCGCCGGCCAGCCTGGACGACGAGCAAGACGGTTTCCGGCCAGCGCGCTACTCGTCCTGCCCGGAGGGAGGACGGGGCCGCCGTGCCTGCGGAGCGTTGGCGCCCGTGAGCGTCGCCGGCTCGGCGAGCACGTTGCTCCGGGCGATGCTCTGGGCGCTCAGGGACGCCGCGGTGGGACGGGCCTGGGGAGCGGGGCGCTTGGCCTCGTCGTCCTTGGCGAAGAAGACGTCCTTGATGACGGAGATGGCGCCCAGGGTGGCGGTGGCCTCGTAGGGGATGAACATCTTGTTGTCACCCTTGCCAATCTCCTGGAGGGTCTCCATGTAGCGCAGCGCGAGCACCTCCGGGGTGGCGTGGCCGCTGTGGATGGCCTCGAACGTCAGGCGCGTGGCCTCGGCCTTGCCTTCGGCCTCCAGCATGGTGGCGCGCTTGTGGCCCTCGGCGCGGGCGACCTCCGCGTCACGCTCGCCCTCGGCCTGG
This sequence comes from Myxococcus sp. AM011, assembly GCF_013372595.1. Classification (NCBI taxonomy): domain Bacteria; kingdom Pseudomonadati; phylum Myxococcota; class Myxococcia; order Myxococcales; family Myxococcaceae; genus Myxococcus; species Myxococcus sp. AM011. Next base: position 8,212 of record NZ_JABXEM010000252.1, on the reverse strand, counting down.
AGGATGCGGGAGATCTTCTGGCCTTCGGCCTGGAGGATGGCGGCGGCCTTGTCGCCCTCGGCCTTGGTCACCTCGGCGCGGCGCTCACGCTCGGCGGTCATCTGCTTGGCCATGGCGGACTTGATGGCCTGGGGCGGCTCGATTTCGCGCAGCTCCACGCGCGTCACCTTCACGCCCCACTTCTCCGTGGCCTCGTCCAGCACCATGCGCAGCCGCGTGTTCACCGTCTCGCGGCTGGTGAGCGTCTGGTCCAGCGTCAGGCTGCCCATGACGTTGCGCAGGTTCGTCATCGTGAGCTGCTCGATCGCCAGCGCCAGGTTCTCCACCTGGTACAGCGCCTTCGCGGCGTCGACGATCTGGTAGTAGATGACCGAGCCGACCTCCATGTTGACGTTGTCGTGGGTGATGACCTGCACCGTCTCGAAGCCCATGACCTGCTCGCGCAGGTCCACCATGGTGCTGCGCATGTAGCGGTTGCCCGTGCGCATCTCGATGGGACGGGGGCTGTCGAGGAACGGGATGAGGAGGTTGAGGCCGCTGGTGGCGACGCCGTGGAACTTGCCCAGCCGCTCCACCACCATGACCTTGGCCTGGGGAACGATGCGGACGCAGGTGTACAGCACGAAGCCCGCGAGCCCCAAGAGGGCGACGAGAATCACAAAGGTCAGTGGATCCATCAGACTTTCTCCTGTTTCTGTTCCGCCGCGGGAACGGACAACGTCGCCGAAGGGCGGCGCACCCACAGCTTGAGTCCTTCGACCTGCTCCACGGTGACGAGCTCTCCCTCGGGGATGGCGCCGGACAACGAGCGGGCCGTCCACAGCTCGCCGTTGATGCGCACCGTCCCGCCGTGCGGCGTCCCGATGGCCTCCATCACCACCGCCTCCTGCCCCACCATGGCCTCGACCCCCGTCTTCAAATGCGAAGCGTTCCGCATGAAAACATTCTTGAACAGGGTGCGCGAGGCGGCGAACAGGCCGATGGAGACGGTGGCGAAGAGCGCCACCTGGAGGAAGCCCCCCAGCCCGAGGGCCGCGGCGAGCGAGGAGACGAGCGCTCCCGCCCCGAACCAGACGAGTCCGAAACCGGACAGCTTGATTTCCAGCCCGCCGCAGATGAGGGCGGCGACGATCCAGAGCTGCCAGGCGGCGGGAGTCAGGTCCATGGAGATCTCTTTGTCAGCCGGTTCACCGTCCTGTCAAACGCGGACGGGCCCGGCCGAAAGGACCGAACGTCTACATGGGCCTCCCCGAGAGGCGGGCCGCGCCTACTTCGCGCGGAACAGCTCCCGGGTCTCGACGATGGGCTGCTGGCCGCCGATGGTCCGGGTGAAGAGCAGGCGCTGGGGGACGCCGCCGCTGTCGCAGTCCAGGGCGTCCAGGGCCAGGGTCTCCTTGAAGACCAGGGTGTGGCTGGTGGGCTTGGGTCGGGAGGTGGTCTTCTCGATGCCGCCGGTGCGGGGTTGTTCCTGGGGTCGGGTGGCGTAGGTCTTCGCCGGCCGCCGCGTCACGACGAACTCCACCTTGGCGGGCTCCCGGTCCAGGTTGAGCAGGTAGCTGCTGGTGTCCTTGTGGCTGGGGCCCACGGTGTCGGGGGTGAGGCTGTCGAACTGCACCAGCGTCTCCGCCCAGTAGGCGCCCCGCGCGTCGCGCAGGAAGCGGACGGTGAGCGTGTAGTTGTTCTTGAGCAGGGCGTCATTGGCCATGCGAGTCAATGGGTCCTTGAGCTGCTCGTCGGTGAGGGGTGTCTGCCATTCCTTGAACACACGGCCCTTGTAGGTGCCCAGATACAGTTCACGATTCACGCCGCAGGGGGCGCTCTTGCGCGAAGCGGCCTGCGTCTCGCCGCCCAGCCCGAGGAGAGGGAAGAGCAGGGCGGATGCCAGGAACAGGGTGAAGGGAAGGGCGAAGCGGATGAGGCCGTGCAAGGACATACGTCCTCCTCGTCGACAGAGGTGGTGTGGCGACATGGGCCGATGCCGCTCGTTGCGACGGGCGCCTGACGAAGCAGGCGCGCCGAGCGGTCAACGACGGTAGGCACCCGGACCTCTGGTGACAGGGATTCTCAGGAGTTGAGCGTTGCTGCGCGGACAGCCTCGCGCGATGTGGCGCGCGCCTGTCCGGGGCCGAACGAGGACCTCGGACGAAGGGCTGTCTGGAAACGTCGTGGCACGGCGGCGTGGGAGGGATGCACGCGCCCTGGCCGGAGGCGATGCCGAAGACCGCTCAGCGGGTCGACAGCATCGTGCGGGAGGGATGCGGAGCACGGCTTCGTGGCGGGCCTCCCAGGAGTGGCCCGCCACGAAGCGACACGAACAGAACCGAGGGAGGGGCCAGCGCCGCTCAGAGCAGGAGTGAGGGCGTCGCCGTCAGACCACTCGTTGGCAGGCTGCTTCCGAGCTGACCGAAGTCATTGTATCCCCAGACCCAGACGGTGCCGTCTTGCAGCAGCCCGACGAAGTGCCCATGGCCCACGGCCACGCTTCGTCCGTTGGTCAGCGTGCCAGCCTGCACCGGGACATTGGATTTCCAGCCTTGGCCTCCGTACAGTCCCCAGGTCCAGAAGGTGCCGTCGTTCAGCACCGCCGCGGACTGGTCGCCGCCGGCCGCCACGGCCTTCACTCCGCTCAGCCCATGGACCTGCACGGGCCAATTCGTATGGGTGAAGGAGCCGTCTCCCAGTTGCCCGTTGTCGTTGACACCCCACGTCCACACGCTCCCGTCAGCGCGGAGGACCATCGAGTGGTAGGTCCCCGCCGCCACGGCACGGCCACCGGTCATGCCTGTGACAGGAGTCGAGTACGGGCGCTTGTCGGGGCCGCCTCCGCCGAGCTGTCCAACGGTGTTGTCGCCCCAGGTCCAGGTGCTGGGCTCGGAGTCGCGGATCCCCATCGAGTGGCTCGTGCCCGCGGCGATGGCCAGCGAGCCGGACATTCCGTAAACAAGCGATGGAGTGGATCTCGAGTTGTTGATGGTGGTGTCTCCCAGCTGGCCGAAGAAGTTGTAGCCCCAGGCCCTGATGAGGCCATCGGAGTACAACGCCAGCGAATGGAGATGACCCGCGGACACGGTCAACGCGGTGGCCGGTCCCTGGGCGTGAACAGGCGAGAGCCGGTTGGATTGGGTGCCATCGCCCAGCTGTCCCGTGGAGTTGTCTCCCCAGGCCCAGATGGTGCCGTCGGAGCGCACCGCAAGCGAATGAAGGGGCCCGGTGGAGATGGCGACGATGTTGGTCAGCCCGGGTACCTGTACGAGCGTGGAGGTCGCCGAGGTCGACCCGATTCCCAGTTGCCCATGGTCGTTCTGTCCCCACCCCCAGACCGTTCCGTCGGTGCGCAGCGCCAGGGTGTGTGACCGACTCGCGGCGATGGCTTTCACGTTGCTCAGTCCGTCGAGCTTCATCGGGACAACCTGTTGCCAGACGCTCCCATCCGCGCGCTGTCCGGCATGATTGCTCCCCCACGCCCAGGCGGTCCCGTTGGAGCGCAGTGCGAGCGAGTGCGCTCCTCCCGTCGAAACGGTAAAGACATCGGTCAGTCCCTGGACCTGCACCGGGCTGGTGCTGGCAATCGTGGAGCCATTCCCCAACTGGCCCTGGTCGTTGCTGCCCCAGGCCGACACGGTGCCGTTGGAGTGCAACGCCAGCACGTGGCTTCCGAAGCCCGCGGAGAGGTCCTTCACGTCGGTCAGCCCTGGCGTCTGCTTCGGCGACTTCTCGGTTGTCGTCGAGCCGTTCCCCAGTTGCCCCTGGGCGTTGTATCCCCAGGCCCAGACCGTGCCATTGGCGAGGACCGCCAGGGAGAAGGAATTGCCTCCACGCATCACCGCGACGTTGCTCACTCCCGGCACTTGAAATGGCAGCAGGCGATTCGTCGTGCTTGCATCGCCCAGCTGGTATTCGCGGTTATTGCCCCAGGCGAACAAGACGCCGTCGTCACGCAGGGCCAGCGAGTGGTCGCCGCCAGCGGACACGGCCACGATTCCGCTCAGCCCCTGCGCCGGCAGCGGCGTCCCGCGCCCGAACCAGGTGTTGCCATCCCCCAACTGGCCAGAGTGGTTCGCTCCCCAGGCCCAGACGGTGCCGTCTTCGCGCAGCGCCAATGAGTGGTAGACCCCAGCGGCGATGGCGACGACTCCCGTCAATCCTTGCACCTGCACCGGGGTGTTGCTCCCGGTGTAGGTCCCATTCCCCAGCTGGCCGTAGTCATTGTTGCCCCAAGCCCAGACCCTGCCATTCGAATCCACCGCCAGGGCGTGGTTGCTGCCTGGTGCCACGGTCACGATCCCGCTCAACCCTTGGACCTGCACCGGGGTGAACCGGTACTGCGGCAAGGAGCCGTCTCCAATCGGTCCCACGCCAGACAGCCAGACGGTGCCGTCCATGCGCCGCGCGAGAGAGTAGTGGGGGCCGGCCACGAGCTCGGCGCGGTCCGTCACGGTCACGGTTCGGATCGCGGTGTAGTCGGAGTTCGTCCCGTTGGGCGTCAGCCGGCCCCTGGACCGGTACTCGTAGGTACCCGCGCGGAGAAGTGGGATCCTGAAGCTGGATGTGTTCGTGCGCTGGACCACGGTCCACGCAAAGGTGCCCTGCTTCCGATACTCGAAGACGTGCTCGGGGCTGTCACCCAGCGCGGGTGAGTGGCAATGGGGGCAGGGAAGGGGCTCGGTGGAGACCGTCAACATCCGGGTGCCAGTGGAAGAGACACTGGCGACGTAGGGATGGACCTTGTAGGTGTTGGGCGTCAGGGATGTCGTATTGGCCACGGAAAAGCCCAGCGGTGTCTCGTCGCAATCCAATGCGAGACGGTAGCTGGTGGTCAGGGTGGAGGCCGCGCAGAAGTTCACGCTGGCCAGGCTGGCCGTATACTCGACCCGGTATCGGGTCATCGCGATGCCCGAGGCCGGGTGTGTGTACGTTTCGACCTGTGTCATGGAGAGAGGGACGTTCTGGTACGCACCACTGTCGACTCGCACTCTTCCGTAGCTGCTGGGAGATGAGACGTCGCCAGCGATTCCGAAGGGGATGTCATGTATCCAGGACACGCGGATGGCGGTGGGCTGTGGAGAGCCGGAGCTGCATGCCGTGTAGTCGAGCTCGAATCCCTTGGGGGTGATGCCGTGGTTGTCGATGTAGTCATCGCCGCAACCGACGTAATCCAGCGCAACGTGGGAGCTGGTGCTCGAGTGGAAAGGTGGCAGGTGCTCCTGCCCTGAAGCATCGACGTATCCACCTTGATGCGTTTCATCTCGAAGTTTGTTCGGACTGTCGAGGGCTGAGAGTGAGGGCTGCGCTTCGGATGGAGGATTGTCAGGAGCCGTGGGCGCCTGTTGGCTGCACCCAGCCGCGGTGATGACAATCAGATGGCACACGGCGAGAAGCAGGGCGGAAGATTTCATTGCAACTGTCCTCCTGTTGGATGTGCTTCGCTGTGACGACTCTCGACCTGCCCTGAACGAGGAGGGAAGGCCACGGCGGTATATCCTGTTTGGCTTGTCTTGTGTCAGGCTGTTGTAACCAGGATGCAAGATGGGAAGGCGGAGCCGGGGCGCGTGACGGACCCGATACTCAGCGCTCGATCGTCGGCCGCATGCGAGGACCTGGCGTGGCGACACGCTACGAGAAGCGCGCCACCACCTGTCCTCGAAACCACGCGCTTCACCGAACTCGAGGGCACGCCCCTACCGCGCAGGTTGCCGGGCTCGGACGGCGGGGATTCGGGGGCGGTGCGACTTGCCTCAACCCACGGAGTCATTCTGTCGCTGAACGAAGATCCGACCTAGCGCCTGAACGCCCGCTCAGTGTCTTGATCGGGTGTGGACTACGCCGAACTCGTCTGTCGCTCCAACTTCTCGTTCCTGCGCGGCGCCTCGCATCCGGAGGAACTGGTGCTCACCGCCTCGCGGCTGGGGCTGAGCGCGCTGGCGCTGACGGACGCGGATGGACTGTACGGGGCGGTGAAGGCCCACCTGGCCGCGAAAGAGCACGGCGTGCGGCTCATCCTCGGGGCGGAGTTGACGCTGGAGGACGGGCCTCCGGTGGTGGTGTACGCGGCGGACCCGGGGGGCTATTCGAACCTGTGCTCGCTGGTGTCGCGCAGCCGGATGACGCACCCCAAGGGGGAGGCGGGGCTGCCGTGGCGGGCGCTGGCGGAGCGCTCGGGCGGGTTGCTCGCGCTGTTGCCGGAGCCGGCGCCGGTGGAGCGGGTGGCGTCGTTGGCGGAGGCGTTCCCGGGGCGCTTCCATGTCGGGCTGTGCCGGACGTTGTCGGCGGGGGACTCGGCGCGGGAGGCGCGCGCGGAGGTGCTGGCGCGGGAGCTGGGGGTGCCGCTGGTGGTGCACAACGACGTGCATACGCACCACCGACGCCGTCAGCCGCTCCAGGACGTGCTGAGCGCGGTGCGGCACGGGACGACGGTGGACCAGGCGGGGACGCGGCTGTGGCCCAACGGGGAGCGGACGCTGAAGGGGCCCGGGGAGATGGCGCGGCTGTTCGCGGACCGGCCGGAGTCGCTGGAGCGGACCGTGGAGCTGGCGTCGCGCTGTCGGGCGTCGCTGGATGACCTGCGCTACCGCTTCCCGGAGGAGGACCTGCCCTCCGGGCGGACGGCGGACGAGCACTTGAGGGCGCTGACGTACGAGGGGCTCTGCGTGCGTTACCCGGCGGGGGTTCCGCCGGAGGTGGTGAAGCAGATAGAGCACGAGCTGCGACTCATCGCCGCGCTCGACTTCGCGGGGTACTTCCTGTCGCTGTGGGACATCGTCGGCTTCGCGCGGCGGCGGGGGATTCTGTGTCAGGGGCGAGGGAGCGCGGCGAACTCGGCGGTCTGCTACGCGTTGCAGATCACCGCCATCGACCCGGTGCGGATGGGGTTGTTGTTCGAGCGCTTCCTGAGCATGGCGCGCAAGGAGCCACCGGACATCGACGTGGACTTCGAGCACGAGCGGCGCGAGGAGGTGCTCCAGTACGTGTACGAGAAGCACGGACGCCATCGGGCGGGGATGGTGTGTGAGGTCATCTGCTATCGCGGGCGGCTGGCGCTGCGGGAGGCGGGCAAGGCGCTGGGGTTGTCGTTGGACCAGGTGGACCGGCTGTCGAAGGTCTCCGCGGCGCACGGGTTCCAGGTGACGCCGGAGGTCTTGTTGGAGGCGGGGCTGTCCGCGTTCGACCGGCGGGTGCAGCGGACGTTGTCCGTGGCGGCGGAGCTGGAGGGCGTTCCCAGACATCTGTCCATCCACGTGGGCGGGTTCGTGATGACGCGGGAGCCACTGACGGAGCTGGTGCCGGTGGAGAACGCGGCCATGCCGGGGCGGACAGTCATCCAGTGGGAGAAGGATGACATCAACTCGATTGGCCTGTTGAAGGTGGACCTGCTGGCGCTGGGGATGTTGACGGCGCTGTCGAAGTGCTTCGCGCTGATTCGGGAGCACCACGGGCGGGAGCTGTCGCTGGCGACGATTCCGGCGGAGGACCCGAAAGTCTACGACATGTTGTGCGAGGCGGACACCGTGGGGGTGTTCCAAATCGAGAGCCGGGCGCAGATGAACATGCTGCCCCGGCTGAAGCCGAGGACGTTCTACGACCTGGTGGTGGAGATTGCCCTCATCCGCCCGGGGCCGATTGTCGGGAACATGGTGCATCCCTTCCTGCGCAGGAGGAACGGCGAGGAGACGGTGGTGTACCCGAGCGAGGCGGTGCGGGAGATATTGGGCAAGACGCTGGGGGTGCCGCTCTTCCAGGAGCAGGCGATGAAGCTGGCGATGGTGGCGGCGGGCTTCTCCGCGGAGGAGGCGGATGGGCTGCGGCGGGTGCTGAGCCACAAGCGCGCGGAGTCGATGCTGTTGCAGTACCGGGGACGCTTCGTGGAGGGGTGTCTGTCGCGAGGGTATGCGCGGGCGCAGGCGGAGGAGTGGTTCGACAACTTCCGGGGCTTCGCGCACTACGGCTTCCCGGAGAGTCACTCGGCGAGCTTCGCGTTGATTGCATATGCATCGAGCTGGCTGAAGTGTCACTACCCGGCGGCCTTCACGACGGCGCTGCTGAACTCGCAGCCCATGGGCTTCTATGCGCCGCACACGCTGGTGGCGGACGTGCAGCGGCACGGCGTGGAGGTGCGGCCGGTGGACGTGAATTGCTCGCGCTGGGACTGCACGCTGGAGGACGGGGGGAAGGCGCTGCGGCTGGGGCTGCGGATGGTGAAGGGGCTGGGCGAGTC
>NZ_JABXEM010000251.1:0-16853 GCF_013372595.1 Myxococcus sp. AM011 | reverse complement strand
GGGGGAAATGGGCGCCGCACGCGAAGCGCTGGGTGCAGTAGCCGCCCGCCTGAGTGGGCCACGCGTGGGCCGTCCCGTAGGGGGCGCCCGGAGGACAGTCCAGGGTGTGCTGGCTGACGTGACACCATTCGGCGGGGTCGCAGGTCCAGGGGTCGGAGAGCGACTGATTGACTTCGGACCCGGCGGGCGATGCTTCCTCCCAGGTCGGGGACTCCGTGCCTCCACCACAGCCAGCCAGCAGCAAGGCCACCACGAAGGCTCCGCTCCACGTCTGACGATTCATTGCACGCTCCCAGGGATTGAGGGAGCGTGACTTCACTGCCAGTGGCCGCCATCGCCAAGGAGAATCGCGGAGGTTTGTGGCTCTGGCCGGGCGCGTCACCTTCATGAACCAGGGGCTCCCGTTGGGGAGGGTCTGTCCCAGGTGGAGGCTCCGAGGGCGCCTGCTCTCGGGGGCATTTGCGTGATTGCCACGCGAGTGTGGTCGAATCTCCCAAGAAACAGCGCCTCGGGACTCCTAGGGTGGCTCATGGGAGGCCCGGGTAGAGGGAGCGGTCCGCATGCGGCGCATTCGAGTCATCGACAGTCATACGGGCGGTGAGCCCACGCGTGTGGTGATTGACGGAGGACCCGAGCTGGGGACGGGCGACCTGGCGAGTCAGCGCGAGCGCTTCCGCGAGCAGTTCGACGCCTTTCGCAAGGCCATTGTCTGCGAGCCCCGTGGCTCCGACGTCATGGTGGGGGCGCTCTTGTGTCCACCCGTCCATGCGTCGAGCGTCGCCGGCATCATCTTCTTCAACAACGTCGGCTACCTCGGGATGTGTGGCCACGGAACCATCGGCGTGGTGAAGACGCTGGAGTACCTGGGCCGCATCGGTCCCGGCGTCCACGCGCTGGAGACTCCCGTGGGCGTGGTGAAGGCCACGCTGCATCCGGATGGTCGCGTCAGCATCGCCAACGTGCCGAGCTACCGGTGGGCGCACGACGTGGCCGTGTCGGTGCCGGGACATGGCGAGGTCCGAGGGGATATCGCCTGGGGTGGCAATTGGTTCTTCCTGGCGCGTGCGACGCACCTGCCTCTGGAGCTGACGCGGGTCCCTTCGCTCCTCGCGTACACGTCCGCGCTCAAGCAGGCGCTCGTGGACCAGGGCATCACGGGAGAGGGTGGCGCGGAGATTGACCACGTGGAGCTGTATGCCCCGTCGCCGACGCCCGGGGTGAATGCTCGCAACTTCGTGCTGTGCCCCGGGCTGGCGTATGACCGCTCTCCTTGCGGCACCGGGACGAGCGCGAAAGTGGCATGCCTCGCCGCCGAGGGAGGGCTCGCGGAGGGCGCGACGTGGGTGCAGGAGAGCATCCTCGGCAGTCGCTTCGAGGCGCGCTACGTGCGCGATGGTGACCGCGTCCTTCCCACCATCACCGGCACCGCGTCCGTCAACGCGGAGGCGACGTTGCTGGTGGACCCGACGGACCCGTTCGCCTGGGGCATCGGATGAGCGCCTTCGATTGCGTCATCGTCGGCGGTGGCATCGTCGGCGCGGCGCTCGCGGATGTGCTCAGCGCGGAAGGGGTGTCGGTGGCGCTGGTGGAGGCGCGCTCCATCGGGACGGGGACCACCGCGTGCGGCATGGGTCACCTGGTGGCCATGGACGACAACGCGGCGGAGCTGGCGCTGACGGCGTGGTCCGTGGCGCTGTGGCGGGAGCTCGCGCCTGGTTTGCCTCGCACCGTGGAGTACGACGCTTGCGGCACGCTGTGGCTCGCCGCCGATGACGAGGAGATGGCCGCGGTCTCCGCGAAGGTCGCCAACTACCGCGCCGCGGGCGTCCGGGCGGAGGTGCTCGACAGCGCGGCGCTTTACGAGGCCGAGCCCGCGCTGGCTCCGGGACTCGTCGGGGCGCTGCGGGTTCCGGAGGATGCCGTGCTGTATCCGCCGCTCGCCGCGCGGACCTTCGCGCTGCGGGCCCAGGCTCGTGGCGCGCGGTTGATGACGGGCTGTCCGGTCCGGGAACTGCGGCCGGGTGGGGTCGTGCTCGCGAATGGCGAGGTGCTGGCGGCGCGGCACATCGTGCTCGCCGCGGGCGTGGCGAGTCCCCTGCTGTGCCCCGGGCTGCCCATCTCTCCTCGCAAGGGGCATCTGCTCATCACCCGGCGCGGTGCTCCGGTGGTGCACCACCAGTTGGTGGAGTTGGGCTACCTCAAGAGCGCCCATGGTACGGATGGCGCTTCCGTGGCCTTCAATGCGCAGCCTCGCGTCACGGGACAGCTCCTGCTGGGCTCGTCTCGGCAACCGGGGGATGGGACTCGGGAGGTGGATGCGGCGCTCCTGGAGCGGATGTTGAAGCGCGCGGCCCTGTTCCTTCCGGGGCTCGATGGGTTGCAGGCGCTGCGTGTGTGGACGGGACTGCGCCCGGCGACGCCGGATGGACTGCCGTTGCTGGGGCCCCATCCGGAGAAGCCGTGGCTGTGGCTGGCGTGTGGCCATGAGGGGCTCGGCATCACCACCGCGACGGGCAGCGCGCGACTGGTGGCGGACCAGTTGCTCGGGCGCGCGAGTGTCATTGACTCGCGCCCGTATTCACCCGCGCGCTTCCTGTCAGCGTCGGGTCCTGAGGTTGCTCATGCGTGAGGCCTCGCTGAAGAACGCCTCGGTCGTCACCCTTCGCATCAACGGGCGTGAAGTCACGGTGCCGGTGGGGACTTCCGTCGCGGCCGCGCTGGCGATGATGGACAGCTTCGTCAGTCGCGCGGACTTGAGCGGGCGACCCCGTGGCCCGCTGTGCGGCATGGGCGTCTGCTTCGAGTGCCGCGCCACCATCGACGGTGTGCCCGAGGTCCTCATGTGCCTGACGCCGTGTCGCGAGGACCAGACGGTGGTGACCGATGCGTGAGGTCTGCGACCTCGTGGTCGTCGGCGCTGGCCCAGGTGGGCTCGCCGCCGCGTGTCGTGCGGCCGAGGCGGGGCTGGATGTGCTCGTCCTCGACGCCCAGCCGGAGCCCGGTGGACAGGTCTGGCGAGGCGAGGCTCGAAAGGGCTCGAACCGCCTGGCGCGTCGCTGGCTCACCCGGTTCTCCGCGTCGGGCGCGCGCTTTCGTCCAGGTGCCCGGGTCATCGCCGCGCCCGAGCCGGGCGTGCTCCTGGTGGAAGAGGCCTCGTCCTCGTTCGCCGTGCGCTACGGCCGCGCGGTGCTCGCCACCGGCGCGCGAGAGCGCTTCCTGCCGTTCCCCGGCTGGACGCTGCCAGGAGTCATGGGCGTCAGCGGACTCCAGGTGCTCGTGAAGGACGGGCTCCCCATCGAGGGCAAGCGCGTGGTGCTCGCCGGCACGGGCCCGTTGTTGCTCGTCGCCGCCGCGACGATTCACGCCCACGGTGGCGAGGTCCTCTACATCGCCGAACAGGCCTCCGCCGCGAGCCACTGGGGCTTCGCGCTCCAGCTCTGGCGTCAGCCGGCCAAGCTGCTCCAGGGCGCCTTGATGTCAGCGAAGCTCGTCAGCGTGCCCACGTCCACGGACGCCTGGGTCACCGCCGCCGAAGGCGAGCGCCGTCTGGAAGCCGTCCGCCTCTCCGTGCGCGGCCGTGAAGAACACCTGCACTGCGACTACCTGGGCGCGGCCTACGGGCTCGTTCCCAACCTGGAAGTGGCGCGGCTCCTCGGCTGTGAGACCTCGGCCGGCGCGGTGGTCGTCGACGACCGTCTGGAGACGCGCGTTCCCAAGGTCCACGCCGTGGGCGAGCTGCTCGGCATCGGTGGCGTGGACCAGGCGCTCGTCACCGGAGCGCTGGCCGGTCTCGTCGCCGCCGAGCAACCCGTTCCATTCGAGCTGGAGCGCTCCTGGCACCGCGTGCGGACCTTCGCCGCTCAGCTCGCGATACACGACGCGCCGCGCGCGGAGCTGCTCCGACTGGCCGCGCCGGACACGCTGCTGTGTCGCTGCGAGGACGTGCCCATGTCCGCGCTGGAGGGCTGTCAGAACCTGCGCGAGGCACGGCTGTACGCACGGCTGGGAATGGGCGCCTGCCAGGGCCGCACCTGCGGCACCGCGGCGCAGGCCCTCTTCGGCTGGTCGGGCGAAGACGTGCGCCCACCGTGCCTCCCCGCGCGCATCGGCAGCCTGCGCCTACCCTCGGACGTTTCCTCTACCCACACGAGAGAGTCATGAGCCTCTGGACTGGTGTCCTCCCCGCCATCACCACCCCCTTCAACACGGACCTGTCCGTCGACCACGGCACGGTGCGCTCGCACGTGCGCTGGCTGGTGTCGCAGGGCTGCACCGGCATCATCCCCTGCGGCTCCCTGGGCGAGGGCGCGACGCTGAGCCTGGAGGAGAAGGCCGCGGTGATGCGCACCGTCGTGGACGCGGTGAAGGTGCCCGTCATCCCGGGCATCGCCGCGCTGTCCACCGCGGAGGCCGTGCGGCTGGCTCGCGCCGCCGAGGAGGCGGGCTGCGCCGGACTCATGGTGCTGCCCCCGTATGTCTATTCGAGCGACTGGCGCGAGATGAAGGCGCACATGTCCGCCGTCCTGCGCGCCACGAAGCTGCCGTGCCTGCTCTACAACAACCCCGTCGCCTACAAGACGGACTTCACCCCCGCCCACCTCGCGGAGCTGGCCGCCGAGCACGACAATGCGGTCGCCGTGAAGGAGTCCTCCACCGATGCCCGTCGCGTCACCGCCATTCGCGCGCTCCTGGGAGACCGGCTGGCCCTGGGCGTCGGCGTGGATGACTGCCTCGTCGAGGGCGTGGAGGCGGGCGCGCGCTTCTGGGTGGCGGGACTCGTCAACGCCTTCCCCGCCGAGTCCGTGCGGCTGTTGGAGCTGTCGCTCGCCGGAAAGAAGCAGGCCGCCTTCGAGCTGTACCGCTGGTTCCTGCCGCTGTTGCGCCTGGACACCGTCCCCAAATTCGTCCAGCTCATCAAGCTGGTGCAGCAGGAGGTCGGCTGGGGCCACGAGCGCGTGCGTGGGCCTCGGCTGGAGCTGGCGGGAGCCGAGCGCGAGGAGTGCCTGCGCGTGCTGCGCGAGGCCCTGGCGAACCGTCCCGCGCTATAGCGTGCGTGGTGTGAAGTCTCTCGTATCGAAGCTGGAGGGGCGCTGCGCCCCTCCCGGAGTGAGGTCGCCGTATGAGCTGGATGGGACTGTCGTTGATTGGCGCCGAACGCGGAGAGCCCGGTGGGCCGACGTTCACCGGCTGGAATCCGGCGGAGGGCGTGGCACTGGAGCCGCGCTTCCACGGCGCGAAGCCCCAGGAGGTGGAGCGCGCCTGTGTGCTCGCGCAGGAGGCCGCGCCCTCGCTCGCGGCCCTGTCCTCTCGCCAGCGCGCCGTGTTCCTGGAGCACATCGCGGAGGCGCTCCTCTCGGCGGAGGCGGACTTCCTCGCCGTGACACCGAAGGAGACCGGCCTGCCCCCCGCCCGCATCCAGGGCGAGCTGGGCCGCGCGGCCGGACAGTTCCGTCAGTTCGCCCGACTGTTGGAGGAGGGGAGCTGGGTGGATGCGCGCATCGACCATGCACTGCCCGAGCGTCGCCCGCTGCCACGTCCGGACCTGCGCTCGCTGCTGCGCCCCGTGGGGCCGGTGGCCGTGTTCGGCGCGAGCAACTTCCCGCTCGCGTTCTCCGTCGCGGGAGGTGACACCGCGTCCGCGCTCGCCGCGGGGTGCCCCGTCATCGCCAAGGCTCATCCCGCGCACCCCGCGACCTCCGAGCGCGCGGGCCTGGCCATCCGTGAGGCCGTGGCGGCGTGTGGACTGCACGAAGGCGTGTTCTCGCTCCTGTTCGACGCGGGCACCGAGGTGGGCGCCTCCCTGGTGCGTCACCCCGCCATCCGCGCCGTCGGCTTCACGGGCTCTCGCGGTGGAGGTCGCGCGTTGATGGCGCTGGCCGCCGCTCGGCCCGTGCCCATCCCCGTGTTCGCGGAGATGGGCTCCATCAACCCCATCTTCCTCCTGCCGGAAGCCCTGGCTGCCCGTCCGCAGGAGATGGCGGACGCGCTGGCCGCGTCCATCCTCCAGGGCGCGGGCCAGTTCTGCACCTCACCCGGCTTGCTCGTGGCGGTGGATGGAACCGGGTACGAGGCCTTCCGCGCGAGGCTCGCCGAGAAGCTGGGCGCCGCTCCTGCCGCGCCCATGTTGACGCCCGCCATCGCCGAGCGCTTTCGCGAGGGCGTGAGCCGGCTGGCCGCGCGCGCCGACACGCGGACGCATGCGCGCGGCGAGTCGAAGGCCGCGCTCGGTGCTCCCGCGCTGTTCGAGGCGGAGGCGCGGGTGGTGCTCGCCGAGGGGGAGCTCACCGAAGAGGTGTTCGGAAGCTGCGCGGTGCTGACCGTGGCGCGTGACGCGGCGGAGTTGGTGCGCGTGGCCTCGCGACTGGAAGGCCAGCTCACCGCCACGGTGATGATGGACGTGGGAGACACGGAGCTGGCCTCGGAGCTGCTCCCCACGTTGTCGGACCGCGTGGGGCGTGTGCTGATGAACGGCGTCCCCACGGGCGTGGAGGTCTGCCCGGCGATGGTGCATGGCGGTCCCTTTCCGGCCAGTTCGGATGGACGCTTCACCGCCGTGGGCACGGGGGCCATCCGCCGCTTCGTTCGCCCGGTCTGCTTCCAGGACGTGCCGGACGCGCTGCTCCCGCCGGAGCTTCGCGAGGCGAACCCCCTGGGCCTCTGGCGCACGGTGGACGGGGTGCTGAAGCGGGAGTGACTCCCAGGTGGCCCCGCCTCCACCCGGGAGCCACTCCCTTGCTTCACGGCGTCGTGTCGAAGCGGGACTCCAGCTTCACGCCCGTGAATGCCGCGCGGCCCTTCACCATGGCGTAGTAGTAGCTGCCACCCACCGGCGAGGGGATGTCCACCCCCTCGTCATTGCCGGACAGATACGGCCGGAAGTCATACGCCGTCGTCGAGGGCCACGTGCCAGCGCGGACATAGAGGTCCGCGTTGCCCGTGCCGCCGCTCATCTGGAAGCGCAGGTTGCGCGCACCGGCGGGCACCCACACGTAGAAGTACTGCAGGGCCTCGCCACCGGACAGCGGGCCCCGGTAGCAGTTGTTGCCCAGCATCCGCGTGTCGGCGCCCGTGCACGGCGTGCTGGTGCCTGGACCCGGGCCTGGGCCGGGATTCACACAGGTGCTCGGGTCGGTCGCGGTGGCCACGCAGTCAATCCACTGGTGGAACTCCGTGTCGTTCGCCGTGCCCAGGGCGTCCAGGGACGTGCGATATGCGCTGTAGTTCCCCGCGCGGAACTGGCCGACGAAGGTGTCCACCTGATTCCCATGGCGCTCGAACATGAAGCGCACCGCGAGATAGCCCCAGGAGTACACGCGCTCGGTGCCGCTGTTGTAGTCGTTGCGCAGAATCTGGCTGAGCTGGAAGCCCTTGCTGGTGCCCCGAGTCACCGCGTCCGCGTTGACGTCCTTCTTGGACACGTACTCGGCCAGGCCCTCAATCCACCAGATGGTGGGCTGGCTGATGCTGACGCCGAAGTCGCCCTTCAGGTTGAAGCGGCCGTCCAGGTAGTGGACGTACTCGTGGCGCAGGTTCCAGATTTCGAACGCGGGCCGCAGCCACTCCGCCTCGTAGGCGATGAAGCGGGCCTGGTTGCCGGACGCCGCCGGGTCTCCCTCCAGGTACATGCCACCGTTGTTGGTGTCGATGCCGAACAGCGCGCCGGCATACGTCTGGTAGTCCAGGCTGCTGTCGAAGATGACCATCTCCAGCGACGTGTTGTTGTCGCTGGCGACGGGGAGGCGGCCCGTCTTCAGCTTGTCGTGGAAGTAGGACTCCTGCGTGGCCAACTGGCCGCAGCTCTGCGTGAGCTGCGTGGCCGTCATGTCCTGCGCGCGCATCTTCAGCGTGGCGCCGCAGTTGTACGTCACGCGGAGCACCGCCTGCTCCAGCGTCCTTCGGAAGTCGCAGATGCCGTAGTACGCGCAGTTGGCGCCGTCGTAGTAGTCGGCCATCTCCGCCGCGCCCACCCAGACGCCCGCCGTGGGGCCCGTCATCGAGTGGCCGGTGATGAGCGTCCTCACCTTGGGGCGCGCCTTCGTCTGCAGCGCCCCCGGGTACTGGAGGAAGCGCGCCAGCTCGCGGGCGGCGTTGACGGTGAGGTACTGGTTGTCGGTGCCCAGCAGGTGCTCGGTGCGCAGGCCGAAGGAGTCCAGCGAGTCGATGATGGACGAGTCCGCCTGCACGGCCGCCACGAAGTCGTCGTTGTAGTGGCCCCGGAACAGGCCGACGAAGACGTTGTTGGTGGCGCCGCGCATGTACCAGGAGGCCAGGGCGGTGTCGTTGAAGCGGTCCAGGAGCCCCTTGAAGGTGCCCAGGTGCCGCGCGTTCTCGCTCGAGCTGTCGATGAGCGTGACGAACTCACCCAGCACCGCGCCGTGGTCGTCGTTGACGTCCCGGAAGTGGCTGTTGGCCACGAAGGCGGCCAGGGCCGGGCGGATGGCGTTGGCCAGCGCCGTGCCGTAGCTGCCCACGACGTCCGGGGCGTAGTACTGCACGTAGTACCCCGCGCGCAGGTACATGATGAGCTGGAGCGTCTGCCCGCTGTTGTTCCCCACGTAGGCCTGCGCGTTGGAGGTGAGCGCGTTGGCGATGGTGACCATCTTGCTCTCGATGAACACCTGCCTTGCGAGCGTGCCCGTGACGCTGAACAGCGTGTTGATGCACTCCGTCGTGGAGCCCTTCACCAGCGTCACCAGCGCAGTGCCCGTGGCCGACCCGAAGGCCGCGGTGTCACAGGCCAGCAGGGCCCGCTTCGGCGCGGGAGGGGTGGGCGACTGGCGCAGTTGCTCCGGGGAGACGTCGGGCTGTCGCTCGTCGGGCTGGATGCGTTGGTGCGCGTGCTCCAGTCCATGGACGCGCTGGGCGGGCTCGGCCGGCGGGGGACCTCCAGGGCGTGCGTCCGCTCCGGGTGCGAGTAGCGTGAGACAACAGATGGCGAGGACGATGTGACAGCGACACCAATCCGTGATTGGACCGCGCATGGCTTCGTGCTCCTCGGGGTGGGGGCTTGATGCACGGTGTCGTTTTTTCCGAGTGACACCGACGTAGGTTTCACGTGGTGTTCAAGGTATTCGTGAGCACGTCTGACGTTCTTGTGTCTTTCCCATGTGGGGACGAATGGAAACCACCAAAGCGCGTGAAACCTTGGAGCACTGGCGGATGGGCTTCATGGGACAGGTGGCCAATCCCCTGTTCGCGGAGGAGCTGTTCGACCGGGTGCCGGACATCGTCTTCTCGGTGAAGGACATCCGGGGGCGCTACGTGTGCATCAGCGAGGCGTGCGCGGAGCGCTGTGGCCTGAGGAGCAAGGCGGCGGCGGTGGGGCGCACGGCGCACGAGCTGTTTCCCCAGCACATGGCGGACCGCTACGTGCGGCAGGACGAGAAGGTGTTCCGGACGGGCCGGGCGCTGGTGGACAACCTGGACCTGACGTTGTTCAACAGCCGCGAGCCGGGCTGGTGTCTGACGAGCAAGGTGCCGCTGTTTGACTCGACGGGCGAGGTGATGGGGCTGGCGTGTCTGTCCAAGGACGTGCACGAGCCGGGGCGCGCGGGGCTGGTGGACGAGCGCTTCGCGGGGACCATCGATTACATCCAGGCGAACTATGGAGAGCGGCTGCGCATCGACTCACTGGCGCGCCGGGCGGGCATGTCCGCGGCGCAGTTCGAGCGGCGGATCCGGCGCATCTTCCAGTTGTCGGCGGGGCAGTTCATCATGAAGACGCGCATCGACGCGGCGGCGGCGCGACTGGTGGAGGATGAGCAGCCCATCGCGGCCATCGCCCTCGCGGTGGGCTTCTGTGACCAGAGCGCGCTGTCGCGCCAGTTCAAGCAGGTGACGGGGTTGAGTCCCCGGCAGTACCGGCAGCTCGTCGTCGCCACGTCGGTGCCCGTGGCCTCCCGTCGGAAGCGGGCCCGCTGAAGGAGGGGGCCTCCCCAAAGCCTCTCGGATGTGATGCGCTGGCGGGCACCGATGAAAGCAACCGCGTTGCCCGTGTCCACCGTCGCACTCCATGTCCTCGCCGTGGGGTTCTTCAGCGCCTGCGCGGTGTGGCTCGTGCAGGAGTCCCAGGCGCTCGGCGGGCGGCGGGGGATGCTGGCCGTCGCGGTGGCGGTGGCCTCTGGGGGGCAGGCGTTGCTGTCGCTCGTGGCGCTGGTGTCGCTCCTGCGCGCGCGCTCACTCGTGGTGCTGGGCTCGCGGGCGCGGGTGGGGACGTATCTGCAAGTGCTCGCGGGGGTGGGTTTGCTGGCGCTGCTGGGCGTGCACCTGATGTACTCCGAGGCGCGGCCGGCGCTGGGGAGCTTCTGTCTGGGGTTGGCGGTGTGGCTGGGCGCCATTGGCTTGCACCTGGTGCCGGGGCTGTTCCTGTCTGGAGAGGGCTTCATCGACCCGTTGGGGCGGCGCACGCGCTTCTCGGAGCTGGAGTGGTTCTCGCTCCAGAAGGTTGACGGGGAGCCGCCTCGCACGGTGCTGCGGGCGGGGCGGGGTGAGTCACTTCGTCTGGAGGCGAGGCTCGCGCACGACGCGGTGGACGGCGTGCGAGGACGGCTGCTAAAGATGGGACTGTCGTCGCGCGTGCCTGGACGCTGAGGCTCACTTCTTGGGCGGTGGCGCGGGGAACATCGCGGGCGTGGTCCGCTCCCTCCACGGGTCTCCGCCCACGCCGAAGTCGACGAGGTGGAAGGGGTTCTCTCCGCCCATGCGCACCAGACCCAGGCCGGGCACGGAGGAGGACCATTCGGCCGTGAGGCCCCCGGAGAAGGAGTACTCCATTATCTCCACGGTCTTGCCCGCGATGGTCTCCGTCGACTTCTGGAGGAAGCGGGGCTGGCGTGGGGCGGAGGCTGCCTTGGCGAAGGCATTGGGGTGCTCGCGGGGAGCTTGTCCCGGAACAGTCACCCTCAAGAGAATGACGCCCTGCGCGCCGAAGCGTTCTCCTTCAACGAGGAAGTCGAAGGCGATGAGGCCCAGGGAGGGCACTTCGAGCTGCAGATGGAACCAGCGGCCGCTCCTGCCTTCGTGGCGGCCCGGCGCACCGACCTTGATGACGAAGCGGGTGGGCCCTTCCGAGGAGGTCCCCAGATAACGGGCCCAGCCCCCATTTCGCGCGACGAGGGGGAGTTCGAGCATTCCCTCCAAGGGAGTGGTCTGTGCATGGGCCTCGCGGACCACGAGGCACAGCATCAGCGCGACGACTGCCCATCCGGTTCTGGTCATGTGAGGTTTCAATCCCTGACGCGTGCATCCCTCTCCCGGGACGCCTTTTGTTAGAGTTCGGCCATGCCTCGTCTGCTGAGTGCCGTGCGAGCCATTCCCTTGCTGCTCCTGGCCTGCTCCAATCCGGAAGCCAGCTCTTCCGCTCGCTCAACGTCGGAGCCTCCCATGGAGGCGTCATCGCGAGCACCGTCCGGCGCGCCTCCCACCGTCGACGCGAAGCAGGTGCCCGCCGCGGTGGCGCCACCCGCTGGGGCCGTGAGTCCCACGGAGACTCCCCCAAGAGATGGAGGCGTTTCCGTGGACCCTTCGCGCCGAGCGGAGGCGCGTGCCCTGGTCCCCGCGCCATTGCTCTACGGTCAGTTCCAGCCCGTCGTGGGCCAGTGGGTCGAATATGAGCTGGCGACGCGCCAGGGTGCCTTTCGCGTGCGTGTCGCGTTGGTGGGCGAGACGGTCCGCGAGGACGGCACGCCGCTCTATCAGGTCGAACTGGACCATGAGACGACTCCGCGCATGCTCGTGGTGGTCTGGCTGGCGGGGGCCACCCGTCCCTTCGTCGAGCGGCTGGCGGTCTCCGTGGCGCCTCATGCCCCCATCTCCATCCCCGTGGACCTGGAGGCCGACTCGCCCGAACTGCGCGGGGAGTTGATGGGAGAAAAGGACATCACGGTGCGAGGTCCATTCGCTGGGAAGGCCCGAGAGCGCACCTTCCGGCGGGAGCGTGGCAAGCCGGTGGTCGTGGTGGACGCAAGCAGGGTTCCACTCGTCGGGGTGGTCTCGGTTGTCACCGAGGACGGCTCCTGGGTGGTGCGTGCTTCGGGGACGGGGGCCCGGCCCTCGCTGGATACCGTCCCCATCGCTATTCCCCGGCTGCCCGGGCAATGAGTGTCGCCGGGGTCAGCCCAGCGGGTAGCCGAGGACGAGATAGAAGCCCGCTACGTAGACGGTGAAGATGGCCAGCAGGTCGGGGGCGAACGCGGTGAGCGTGGTTCCGCCGACCATCAAAGCGAGGAGCAGGAGCGAGAACTCCGCCGCTGCCTGTCCGCGCGAGCGAGGCCGACGAAGCCAGCGGTAAGCCAAGGACATCCATCCGTTCATGGGTGACCCTCCGGGGAAGTGGCCTGTTCGAGGACCACGGTGGCAAGTGTTTCGGGCAACCCGTCCTTCTGGACGGGAGAGAGGGAGAGGGAGAGCCTTTCCCCTGGACGCGTGAAGCCAAGCACCTCCACGCCATGTCTGGCGGAGCGTGCTTCGACCTGGGTGAAGCCCCGCTGTCCGAGCTCCCGCCGATAGAACTCCGCGAGCGTGCCCGGCGTGCCCTGGGCGATTTCCGTCACGGTGATGCTGCCTTCGGAAGGCCCTGGATTGAGGTCATCGACGCGCAGCACCGTGGTGGCACCCGGCGCTCTCGGCAGGGCCTCCGGCACACGGGCTTGAAGGTGAACGCCTTCGGGCGTCTCGACGATGGAGGGGAAGACCTGGGTCCTATCCTTCTTGTCCCCCGCGCCCACGGCCGTGACGGAGACGAGCGCTCCCAGTCTGGCGTCGTAATAGCTGACGGCCCCGGCATTCGGGCCATCCGCCTTGTGGTTGGTGCGATGGCCCCGCCGCCGGAACTCGCGGGCGTAGAACTCCAGCACCTCTCCAGGCGGGCTGGTCGTCTCGAAATAGGCCATCTCCATCGGATTCCCATTGGCCTCCATGCGCCCCATGGGAATGGTCGTGGACTGTGGGTAGCTGGGGAACGCTCCTTGGAAGCGCGCGGTCATCGGCCTGGCGACAGATGGGGGTGCGACAGGAGGCTCCGGCGTGGGCTCGGCTTCGGGGAGCGGAGGCGGCGGTTCGCGCAGCGTCACCGCGAGCGCCAACAACAGCCCCAGCCCTCCCACGCCGAACACGCGGATGAGCCCTCCCGTCCGGTCCTTGAGTCGGGTCATGCCTTCCCGTCCCCTTCATGCAAGGGGATGCGTCGAGACCTCATCGCTACCTGCACGCCTTGTCTCCATAGGAGTGATAGGAATAACGGTCCATGTCGGCGTTGTGTTGATCCGCGTACTCGGACTCCGGGCGGTTGGAGATGACAGCGCCCTGGAAGAAGTTGCCCCGACAGTTGTAGGAGCGCATGGGCCAGTTGTCGCCGTAGCCGCCGTTGCTGCGGGTTCCTCGTTTGTTGAGGACGGGACCAGGCTCGCAATCGCCGAAGCAGTAGTCCGAGTCGTTCTTCCAGTAGTACGCTTGGAGGGCGTCTCCGGGGACCGTTCGCGTGGGAATGACGGGCCCCTTGTTGAATGTGCTCCCGCTCGTGCCCACCTTGCGAATCAAGACGGATTCGCGGACGTACTTGCTCGTGAACGGGAAATCGAGCCCGAGCACTTGCAGGACCTCGCCGATGGAGTTCAGCGCGCCCCCAGCGTCGCCTCCGGTGGCTCCTTTGTAGATGATGCCCGTGGCCCGGTCGTGGGTGATCTGCTCGACGCGTGCGTAGGTGTCCCTCGGATGATCTCCGTAGCCCCAGGCCCGCCACGTGTCGTGGAAGACGCTGAAGTGCTCGGTGAACTGGAGGTTCAGCTGGGACGAGTCGGGGGAGGTGGTGAAGAACGCAATCTGGTGGGGAATGATGCCGTTCTGGATGTCGACTGTGATTGTCGCGGAGACCGCGCCCCGGCGCGTATCCAGCCCCATGTCCTGTGCGAGGTCGGCGGGCGTTGAGCCCAGGGCGGACAGGGCGCCGCCCACCAGACCCATCGCACCTCCGAGTCCACCGCGGTCGCCCATGGAGACCTCGGTGAGGGGGGCTTCGGCCTCCTCGGCGTACACCGTCAGGGTGAGGCGATTGCGGAAGCCCGCCCCTGTCGGAAGCTCCCCCGACTTCGTGGCGCCATCGAGGTCTTTGTAGCGCTCACGCGCGTCGCTGATGATGCCCTGGAGGTTGGGGCGGACGGTGCGCTCGAACGCGACGAAGCGGGCGAGCTCGGCGGCCTTGAGCCGGACGTGTTGAAGCTCCCAGAAGTATTGGGCCCAGAGGACCATCATGATGAGGAGGGGCGCGATGATGGCGAACTCCACGGTCGCCGTTCCGCGCTGCCGACCTCTCGTCCTCATCGTTCGCGAGCGTGAGTACATGGCGCCTCCGTCAGTAATTGAGCGCGTCCTTGAAGCCGTTGGCGGTGATGTTCCACTCGGGAATGATGTCCTTCATGGCTTTCTCTTCCCAGTGGGTCTTCGCGGGGGCCAGGCGTGCCGTCCAGAGTGGGTTGAAGAAGTTGGGCTCTTCCTTCCACTGGCCGGGGCGGTGATAGATGGCGCGTCCCACTGCCATGGCCATCATTCCCCCTGTCCTCTCGCGGAACTGCCTGGCGGAGGCTCCAATCGGGGTCGAGTCGTCAAGTCCTCCCACGAAGTTCCACGACATGTCGAGGTAGCCGGCTTGAACGCCTTCCCGATAGTCGTTGTACCTGTTGGAGGCACTCTCCTTCATGAAGGCCGTGCTGATGAGGTTGTGGAGTTGGAACGGCGTGTCCGAGTTCACGCCGTCCTTTGAGTGCGGCATCATGTTCTTCGTCAGGACGCTGACGTTGCAGGGATAGGAGAAGTGGTTCTGCCATGGGTTCACGAAGCTCGTATCCGAGGTCAGGAAGGGTGTGAGGCCTATCCAGTTGTGGTGCCGGCTGACCTTGCTGCCGCCGTATTCCTGGTGATACCCCCGCTGGGCATCCGCCGCGGCACGGAAGCGCAGCTCGAAGAGGGTCTCCCAGTCGAAGAGGCCAAAGCAGCCGGCTCGGGCTTCTATCTTGATGTCGTCCGAGGCGAAGAGCTGGTCCTTGCGGTTGTTCTGGAACTCTTCGTCGAAGCTCTTGATTTGACTGTCCGCGACCTTGTTGATGCGCAGTTGGCCAATGATGAGGCAGAGGTTGAAGTTCCACCTGCGTCCGATGAGAAAGGGGCCTTTGCCCACGGCCGTCCATTCACGACGGACGCCATTGGCCAGGTTGCCCATCAGCAGGCGGTACTTGGCCATGTCGGGGTCGGAGAGGGAGTTGGCGCGGAGGAGCTTGGAGCGTTTGACGAGGCCGGTGGGGTCGAGTGCGCTGAAGCTGGCCTGACTGCTGTGGGGCCCGTCGTCGATGGCGTGGAGGAAGTTCTTGAGATTGGAATGATTGACGTCGTAGTTGCTGAAGAGCGAATCGAGGTTGACGTCTCCTCCACTGCCAACCACGTCGAAGCCGGGCTTGGCATTGGGGTCGGTTTTCTTGACGTCGTCCCTGTACATGACGAGGTCATGCAAGGTGCCATAGAGCATGGCCTCCTGCGCGAGCCAGAACGCGACGTTGAGCGCCGATAGGAAGGGGATGAGTACCTGGGAGACGGTTTCGACCACTGTCTTCCAGAGCTTGATGGCCTGTTCCACCGCCGCGAATATCGCGCCGATGACGGGAACCACCTTGAGGACACTGGCCGCCGCGCCCACCGTGCGGTCCAGGTAGACGGCGTGGCTCACGTAGGACATCACCGTGAGCATGGCCGAGTAGTGAACAATCATGGCGCGGTTGGTGTACGCCAGGAAGTTGTAGGCCCGGGCCTCCTTCACCGCGAAGGAGTAGGCCTGGGCATCGGCCGCGTCCTGGAGCTTTATCTTTTCATAGACGCCATGGCCGATGCTCACCGAGGCCATCACGCTGACAGCGAGGATGAGCATGGTGACGGCGCCGATGACCAGGGCCTGCCCACGTTCGTCGCGGCGCAGCCTTCGCAGAATGAAGAACATCTAAATCCCCCGCCAGGCAGTCAGGTTCAGGCGTCGACCGCGCACTGCGCGGGTCCGCGACGGCCGTTGTTGAAGAGGTTGGACTGCATGCGCATGGTCCAGGTCGCGGTCAGGGGAATGATGTACCGCCCCTCGCGCGACAGGTTGGCGAGGCCACGGTGGGTCCGGTCCCTGGCGGCACCGCGCTCCACGAGATACTGGGTGGCGGAGCGCCCGCCCGCGCGCTGAATCTCGAACTGGAGCCCCTTCAGGTCGTCCAGGTACTCGCGCCCCATGTAGAAGCTGTGGAGCTGCCAGTTCGCGAAGGGGACTCGCAGTTCGTAGAAGTAGACGAGCCTGACCGACAGCAGATTGGCTTCGATGACGCGGTCATCCCGGACATCGTCGTAGTCAATCTCCATGCCTTGCATGTGGGAGCCGTAGGTGGCGAACAAGCCATCCAGCTCGCTTCGCTTGGGGTTGACGACCTCGACCTTCAGCAAGGGCAGAGGGCCTGCTTGATAGTAATCACCGCTGACATCGGCTTGAGTGAACAGGGCGTGGTGCGCCATGGCCCGGGGCAACGTGTCCACCCGACCGTTACTCCCGCTCAAGGGGCCCAGGGTTGGCAGCAGCGACGTGAGGGCCGCCTTCTTCATGATGGCGCAGTCGCCATGGTTGACGATGCCCGAGCGCACCGCGCGGTAGGCGCCGTACTCGGTCATCAGGCGGGCATGGTGCACCAGACTCAGCTGGATGATGCCCAGCACGAAGAACACCATCATGGGGATGACGAACGCCGTCTCCACCAGGGCCTGGCCCGATTGTCTGTTTGAACGACTGGGTTCACATGTCGAGCGCATGGCCCTCCCCGGGCACGACGTCACTGCACCCC
>NZ_JABXEM010000250.1:0-16963 GCF_013372595.1 Myxococcus sp. AM011 | reverse complement strand
GTCCCACTCCGCCGTCCACCTCGCCCGCGACCTCCACCGCCGCGGCGCGCCACCGGGGGTCCACGTCCCGCGCCAGCTTGCGCAGCGAGGGCAACGCGGGAGCGCCACCCACCCGGCCCAGCGCCGCCACCGCCACGGGCGTCGCCCTCCGAGCCACCGCCTCCTCCAGCGCCGCGAGCACCGCCCCGCGACAGCTCCCCGCGAGCACGCCCAGCGCCCGCGTCGCCGCGCCCGCCGTCGCCGAGTCCCTCAGCAAATCGACCAGGGGGCTCGCCGCCTCCGGAGAGCGCGTGCGCCCCAGCGCTCGCACCACCACGCCGCGCAAGTCGTCCTCCGCCCACTCCAAGAGCGCGCACAGCGGCGTGACGGACGTCTCATCCACCAGGTCCACCAGGGCCTCGGCCGCCGCCGCCCGCGCGGGCGCTGACAGGTCCGACATCGCCGCGAGCAACGTGCGCCCACCCTCCGCGCCCAGCCGCCCCAGCGTGCTCAGCACGTCCCGAAGCAGGCGGTCCTCGCGAGCGGCCTCGGCCACGGGCACGGCCAGGGAGGCCTCGCCCAGCGCCGCCACCGCCAGCAGCGCGCCCGCGCGCACCGGCACGTCCTCCGACTCCAGCGCCTGGGCCAATCGAGCCACCGCATCCGGCAATCGCCGCAGCGCCGCGTGGATGACCGCCTCCAGCTCACCGCGCCGCGCGGACTCCACCAGCGACACTTGCATGCCGAGCGCCGCGAGGGCCGCCTCGCGCACGGAGCGGGTGGAGGACTCCAGTCCCTGACACAGCAACTCCGTGGCCGCCACCTGGGGAATCAGGCCGAGCGCCCGGAAGGCACTGCGCCTCAGTCGCGTGTCGTCCAACAGCGATACCACCACCGGCAGCGGCGGAGGACGGCGCAGCAGCACCAGGCCCTCCAGCGCGGACAGTCGGAGCAGCGGCTCCGCGTCGTTCAACAGGCGCTCCAGCGCGCGCGCGCCGTGCTCACTGCCCACCCGGCCCAGAGCCTCCGACACCGCCACGCGCACGTTGAGGTCCGGGTCCTCCAGCGCTTGCACCAGCGGGGCTTCCGCCGCATGAAGCCCGAGCTGCCCGAGGATGTCCGCCGCGAACTTGCGCTGGTCCGGGTCAGGATGTCCCAGCAGCTTCACCAGCGGGCCCAGGGCGGCCAGTCCCAGCCCCACCAGCGCCTCCGCCGCCGCGTTGCGAGCCCCCGTCTCACCGCGCTCCCCCAGCACGTCGACGAGCCGGAGCGCCACGTCCGTCGGGGAGGACAGCCGCTGGAGCCCCTCCGCCGCCGCGTGGCGCACCCGCCAGCTCTCGTCATGGAGCCCCGCCACGAGCACGTCCAGGCTGCCCCCGCCACGCGGATCCAACTCCTGGAGCGACCGGTAGCGCTCCTCCTCCGCGGGAAAGACGGGCAGGTGACTCATGACTCGAGGACCTGGGCGGAGCCTTCCTGGGCGTAGAACCAGATGGCGTAGATGCCCAGACAGGTGCCCAGCGGGAAGTTGAACAGCCCAAGGATTCCCACGATGAGGGCCAGCACCCGCGACCACCTGCGACGCTTCAACAGGCCGATGCCGGCGATGACACCTGGAAGGCCGAACGCCAGGACGCACGCACTGAGCCCGCCGCCGATGAGCCAGTAGGCGACCTGGTCCCGGGCACGGGCCTCTTCGCCCACCATCATCAACCCGCCGAACGCGAAGAAGATGCTCAACGCGATGCCCGCCAGCACGGTGAGCGCGTTGATGGCGATGAGCGCGATGCCCAGGATGCGGCGGTGGTTGTCCAAGTCACTGCGCTGCATGTCCATCGTCATCCCTCTTCACTTCGTCGGGCGCACCGCTTCGTGCTCCAGCTCCGCGCGCAGCAAGGCCTTCAAGTCGAGCAGCAACCGCAGACGGTCCGGAGGGCCACACACGCCCACCACGAAGGGCGAGCGCCCCGACACCCGCAGCGCCGGCGCGGGCTTGATATCGCCCCGCCGCACGCGCAACACCTCCGCCACCCGCTCCACCCGCACCGCCACCCGCCGCGCGCCCAGCCGACACACCAGGAGCCGCGCCTTGCGTGACTCCACCGAGGGTTGGCCCTGGAGCTGGCGGCGCAGGTCCACCACCGGGAGGATGACGCCCCGCAGGTGAAGCACGCCCTCCACGAACGAGGGCGCATGCGGAATGGGCGTCACGCGCTGGAGCGGCAGCACCTCCTCGACGCGCTGGATATCCAGCACGTACTCCTCCTCGCCCACGAAGAAGGCGCAGAGCTGCACGAGGGTGTCCGGCTGCTCACCGGGCGCATCTGGCCCCCCCGAGGGGTGACGCGCCAGCAGGTTGACGGAGTCCTTCATGGCGCCAGCGCCTGTTCAGGGTCCAGCAGGATGTACAGCGAGGGCCCGCGTCGGCCGATGCCCACGACACAGTCCTTGTCTCCCCGTCGCAGACCGGGCGGTGGCGGCTCCAGCATCGAGGGCTTGAGCTTCACCACGCCGGACACGGTGTCCACCCACACTCCCGCGGGCCCCGTCTCCGTGCGCAGCACCAGGATGCGCGCGTCCCGAGGAGGCACGGGCGCGTCCGGCCCGGCGACCAGGGGTGCCTTCTCGGCCAGCCCCAGCCGGACCTTGATGTCGTACGCGGGCAGCAGCTCCCCGCGCAGGTTCATCACCCCGAGCAGGTGGGGCTCGGCCCTCGGAATCTCCGTCAGCGGGGGCACCTTGGAGATTTCGCGCACCGCGCGGATGGGCACCGCATAGGCCTCACCCTCCAGGCGGAAGGACAGGTACTCCTCTGGTACTTCCTCGGGCGCGGCCGAGGCGACACCGTCGCTGCCGGCGGCGAAGTCCTGCAAGCCGCTGACATCCTCGTCCGGACGGAAGAAGAAGTCGTCGAGCAGTTCGGCGAACCGGGACACAGCGCGTGAGGATAGCAGCCGGCCAAGGCGGACGTCAGGCCCGCCTTCGCTCCAGGGCCAGTCCCTCTTCCAGCAGCGCCGCCACGTCCAGCACCAGCACCGGCCGCCGGTTCCCCAGGTCCGTGGCCCCGGAGATGCCCCGGACGGACTGCAACCGGCCGCCCAGGGGCTTGGTGACGATGTCCTGCTGGCCGAACAGCTCGTCCACGGCGATGCCCAGCCGCTCCTGCGCCAGCCCCACCACCACCACGAAGTAGCGGCTCACGGGCCGCTCCGGCAGGCCGAACAGCCGCGACAGCCGCACGAAGGGCAGAGTCTGGCCCCGCACGTCCAGCACCTCGCGGCGCTCCATGGTGCGTATCTCCCGAGGCTGGACGGAGAGGATCTCCAACACGCTGTTGAGCGGCACCGCGTACGTGCGAGCGCTCACCCCCACCACCAGCGCGCGGATGATGGCGAGCGTGACGGGCAACGTCAGGTGGAAGGCCGTGCCCTTCCCGCGCTCGCTCCACACGTCGATGATGCCGGAGAGGTTGCCCAGGTTGTTCTTCACCACGTCCAGGCCCACGCCTCGGCCGGAGAGTTCGGACACGCTGCGCGCGGTGGAGAAGCCCGGCAGGAAGATGAGGTTGAGCAGCTCCCGGCGCCCCATCTCCTCCGCCTGCGCGCGGGTGATGAGGCCGCGCGTCAACGCCACCTCGCGCACGCGCAGCTCGTCGATGCCCGCCCCATCGTCACTCACCTGGATGACGACGTGATTGCCCTTCTGCTCGGCCCGCAGCGACACCACCGCGCGCCGGGGCTTGCCCGCCGCCAGCCGCGTGTCCGGTGACTCGACACCGTGGTCGATGGCGTTGCGGATGAGGTGCATCAGCGGATCGCTCAGCTCCTCGACGATGAGCTTGTCCAGCTCCACCTCGCCGCCGCCGATGACGAAGTCGATCTCCTTGCCCGCTTCGCGAGTGATTCGGCGCACCAGCCGGGCCAGTTTGTCGAACACCTGGCCCACCGGCACCATCCGCGCTTCCAGCAGGCCCTCCTGCAGCGCCTCCAGCTTGCGCTCCAGGCCCCGCGTCTCGCGCGCCAGCTCCTGGCCGAACAGCTTCGACAAAGGCACCACGCCTTCCTGCCGCGCCGACTCCGCGAGCCGCTGGAGGCTGGCCTTGATGAGCAAGAGCTCGCCCACCATGTTGATGAGGCCATCCAGCTTGCCGATGTCCACGCGCACCGTCTGCGTGAGGGAGCGCAGCGACGGCTCGGCCAAGGCCGATGCGGCCCCGGCTCCCGCCTGAGACGCGCCCGAGGGCGTTGCCGCGAGCGCGGGCGCACGGCCTCCGGGCCCCTGGAGATACGTCACCAGCGAGGGGCCCTTCGTCGAGGGGGCGGGTTCTCCGTCGGGCTCGGAGTCCTGCCCGGACGCGCCCGTCTCACCCTGCTCCGTGTCGGAGGGGTCCGACGCCAGCGGGAACAAGGGTTGATGAGTCCCCCCATCCGTCGCGGCGCGCACCCCGCGACTGGCGGGAGGCGAAGTCCCGGTGGAGGCCTCGGGCGCCGAGCCGACGCCCAGGGTCCCCAGGACGATGGCGGGCGATTCGGTGGCGCGGACCAGGGCCTCGGCGCTTCGGGTCGTCGCGGGCCTCACCGCGAGCCGCGCCAGCTCCGCCGGAGTGCCCTTCAGCCCCGACTCCAGCTCCGGCACGGAGACCTGGGTGCCGAAGATGAGGTCGAAGGCGATGCCATGCGCGCCACCGGGCTGGGCCGACGGCAGCGTGCTGATGACCTCGCCCAGGGGCTTGAGGCGCGTGTTCAGGTCCGCCAGGCCCTTGTCGAAGTCGGACAGGTCGAACGCGGCGCGCACGCGCCACATCGACACGCCCTTGCTCACGTTCTCCCGGAGCCGGTGCTCCTCGTACTCGGTGAAGACGGAGCGCACCTGCGCTTCCAGCTCCAACCGGTCCAAAGGGTCTTCGTCCCGAGCGACGGGCGCCTCGCCCAGATGCCCCAGCCGCTCCGCCATGCCGTCCGCGCGCCGCGTGAGGCCGTCCGTCTCCGTGCCCCGCGCCGTCTCCGCCAGCAGCGCCTGGAAGGCGTCCAGCGCTTCAATCAGCGTGTCGAGCACCGCGTCGTTCAAGTGCAGCTTGCCCAGCCGCAGCCTGTCGAGCAGGTCCTCCGTCCCGTGCGCCAGCCGGGAGATGCGCTCCTGGCCGAAGAGCCCCGCCAGGCCCTTGAGCGAGTGCGCCGCGCGGAAGATGCCGTTGACCCGGTCGGGGTCCGCCTCCTGGCCGCGCCGCTCGTCCAGCACGAGCAGGTCCTTGCCGAGCGCCTCCAGAATCTCGGTCGCCTCGGCCACGAACTCGGCCAGCGCCTTGCTCGGAGCGCTCACGGCAGCTTCAGGTAGCGGCGCAGGAGCCCTTCCAGGCTGCCCGGCTTGAACGGCTTCACCAGGTACTCCGCCGCGCCCAACGCCAGGCCCCTGTCGCGGTCCTGCTCGCGCCCTTCAGTGGTGATGATGAAGAGCGGGACGTCGCGGTAGTTGGGGTTCTTCTTGACGAAGTTGATGAGCTCCAGCCCGTTGATGTCGGGCATGTTGATGTCGGTGATGATGAGCTCGAAGCGGTGGCGCGGCAGCAGCTTCAAGGCCTCGAAGCCGCTCGAGGTGACGACGGCCTCGATGCCCTCCACGGCCTCCACGGTCGACGCGATGTACTCGCGCGACGCCTTGGAGTCCTCGACAATCAGCACCTTGACACGCATGAGCGCACGCCCCGGACGGTTCCCCCACTCTAACAGAAGGCCTGCCCGGTCGCTGCGCTTCAGCCCTTCCTGCCTGGTAGGAGCCGGACGAGCGCCTTGTCCACCAGGAGGGCCACCCGTCCGCCCTTGAACGCTGGGACGAAGCCCTTCTGGAAGCCCTCTGCCCGCGCCGCGTCATCCAGCGAACCCCCGGCGGGAATCTCCAGCGCCACCGACGCCACCTTGGCCCGGCTCAGCACCTTGCCCGCCCCGGCCAGCGCCTCCTGGAGTCCCTCCGCGTCGAGCTGACGACGGGCCCCCAGGCCGACGACGAAGATGCGCGGCACCTCCAGCTTCCCATCGGAGGGGAGCAGGAGCCAGTCGTCCTTCTCGCCGGAGAAGAAGCCGCCCTTGAGCACGCGCGACAGCACGCCACACAGGCGCCAGTCCACGTAGCCCGCGGTGGCCGGCAGGGGCCGGTCATCCTGCGCCACGAAGAGACACAGGGCGTCCACTCCGGACAGCGAGTCCAGCCCTTCCATCCCGATGTCGTGCGTCGTCGTCTGGCTCACGGCGCGTCCCTTCTTCCGCTCGAAGCTCCGCTGCTCAGGCCTTGTTCAGCGCCACGGCCACCCGGTCCAACAGGCCGTTGACGAAGGCGCTGGACTCCTCCGTCCCGAAGTTCTTCCCCAGCTCCACCGCCTCGTTGATGGTGACCTTGCGAGGGATGTCCGGACGGTACTTCAGCTCGAAGATGCCCACGCGCAGGACGTTGCGGTCGATGCGCGACATGCGGTCCAGCCGCCAGTTGTGGCTGTGCGACTCGATGAGCCGGTCGATTTCCGCGCGGTGGGCCTGCACGCCCTCCACCAGCTCGCGGGCGAACTTCACCGCGTCCGGCTCGCGCTTCTCCTCTTCCGACGCCGTCCAGGCCGACTCCAGGGCGTCATTCACGGACGCGCCCGCCGCCATCTCCAACTGGTAGAGCGCCTGCAACGCCCGCTCACGTCCCGTTCTGCGCGCGCCCATGACTAACCCTTCCTCGTCGCATCGAGCGCGGCCAGCTTGCCGTACAGGTTCACCATCTCGATGCAGGCCAACGTGGCCTCGGAGCCCTTGTTGCCGGCCTTCACGCCGGCCCGGTCGATGGCCTGCTCCACCGTGTCACACGTGAGCACGCCGAACGTGACGGCCGACGGGGGACTCGCCGCCGCGGCGCTGAAGGCCACCGCGCCAATGCCCTTGGCGCACTCGCCCGCGACGTAGTCGAAGTGAGGCGTGCCACCCCGGATGACGGCGCCCAGGACGATGACTCCCGCGTACTGACGCGACTCCGCGACGCGGCGCACCAGCCCGGGCAGCTCATAGGTGCCGGGGCAGCGGTACACGTCCACGTCCGCGTCGGCCACGCCGTGACGCACCAGGGTGTCGACAGCGCCCTTGGCCAGCTCCTCGGTGATGAAGCCGTTGAAGCGGGCGACGCAGATGGCGAAGCGGCCCTTGGGGGGGAGGAAATCACCTTCGATGTAGCGAGGCATGCGGGGCTTCCTACACCACCCAGGCCCCGGCGTCGCCTGCTACGGCGTCCCGAAACCCGCCGCCCGGAGGGCCGCCTCGGACACCCCACCCGAGGCTGGAGCGCCCGCCTGCCCCCGCTGGAGCAGGTACAGGCGCGCCACGTACTTCCCAATCGGGTCCGCCTCCAGGTTGACCCGGGCGCCCACCTTCTTGGCCCGCAGGGTGGTGCGCTCCTGCGTCTCCGGAATCAGCTGGACGCTGAAGCGGTCCACCCCCACGGTGTTGACGGTGAGACTGATGCCGTCGATGGCCACCGAGCCCTTCTCGATGAAGTACGGCGCCAGCGCCTCCGGCAGCCCGAAGACCATCACCCACGAGCCCCCCTCCGGGTAGGTCTCCAGCACCGTGCTGACGCCGTCCACGTGCCCGGAGACCAGGTGCCCGCCCAGCCGGTCCCCCAGCGCCAGGGCCCGCTCCAGGTTGACGCGGTCGCCCGGCCGCACGGCGTCCAGCGTGGTGCGCCGCAGCGTCTCCGGCGCGGCCTGCACGCGGAAGCCGTCGCCCGTGCGCTCCACCACCGTGAGGCAGGCGCCATCCACGGCGATGGACTCGCCCAGCGCGAAGGCCTGCGCGCCCAACGACGTGCGAATCCACAAGTCCGTCATCCCGCCGGGAATGACGCGCTCCACTCCGCCGATGTCCTGAATGAGCCCGGTGAACATGACGGGGGCTTATAACGGACCCGCCGTCGTCACGCCCACGGACAACCGGGGCCCCCGGCGTGTCCGCCATTCAACGGCCCCTGGGCTCCTCTCCCCGGACTCATGCATGAGCCGAAGGGAGGCACCGCGAGTCCGGGCAGGACCTACAGCAGCGCCTGGAGCAGGATGTCCTGCCCGTGCTGCTCGAAGGTGAGAGCCTTGACCGAGAGGGCCTGGGTCATCTCCTTCACGCCCAGGTCGCCCGCCCAGGACATGCCCTGGCGGCCCAGCAGCTTGGGGGCGAGGAACAGGGCCAGCTCGTCCGCCAGGTGCTCGCGCAGGAAGGAGCCGTACATCTCCGCCCCGCCCTCCACCAGCACGTGGTTGAGGCCGGACTTGCCCAGCCGGCGCAGCAGGGCCTTCAGGTCCACCCGGTCGCCCTTCGCGCGCAGCTGCCACACCTCCACGCCCTGGGCCAGGAAGCGCTTCGCCTTGCGCCCCTCCGGGTCCTCCAGCGTGGCGATGATGGTGCGCGCGGGGCTCTTCTGGGTGAAGACGGTGTAGCCGGGCGACAGGCGCAGGTGGCTGTCCACCACGACGCGCAGCGGGTCCTTGCCCTTTCCTCCGGGCAGCCGCGTGGTGAGCTTGGGGTCGTCGTGGCGCACGGTGTTCGCGCCCACGAGGATGACGTCCACGGAGTCGCGCAGCCGGTGCACCCACTCGCGCGCCTTCTCGCCCGTCACCCAGCGCGAGTCCCCCGTGGCCGTGGCCAGCTTGCCGTCCAGCGTCGCCGCGGCCTTCAGCGTCACCCAGGGGATGCCCGTGCGGATGGACTTGAAGAAGGGACGGTTGAGCTTGTCGGCCTCCTCCTGAAGCACGCCGGTGACGACCTTCACCCCGGCGCGGCGCATCCGGGCCACGCCCTTGCCGCTCACCTTCGGATTCGGGTCCGAGGAGCCGGTGAAGACGCGCCGCACGCCCGCTTCGATGATGGCCAGGCTGCACGGCGGCGTGCGGCCGTAGTGGTCGCACGGCTCCAGCGTGGAGTAGAGGTCCGCGCCCCTCGCGCGGGAGCCGGCGGCCTCCAGCGCGACGACTTCGGCGTGCGCGGTGCCGGCCTTCTTGTGATAGCCGCGGGCGATGATGCGGCCGCCCTTCACCAGGACGGCGCCCACCACGGGGTTGGGGCTGGTGCGGCCCAGGCCCTTGGCGGCTTCCTCCAGGGCGATGCGCATGAAGAACTCGGCCACGGCGCGGTCGAAGTCCGCCGCCCGTTTCGCCCGGGGCGCCCTGGTGGCTTCCAACCTGGCCCGCGTGAGCAGCCGCATGCGTATCCCCTCAGCTTCCCCGGCCCGGTGCGAGGGGCGGCTTCGCCTTGCGCTCGCGCTCCTGGTCCTCGAGCAAATCCTTCAGCTCGTGCATGAACTCGGAGATGTCCCGGAAGCTCCGGTACACGGACGCGAAGCGCACGTAGGCCACCTCGTCCAGCTCCTGGAGCCGGCGCATGACCTCCTCGCCGATGACGGACGAGTTGATCTCCTTCTCGCCCATGCCCTGCAGCAGCCGTTCGATGGCCACCACCGTCTCCTCGAGCTGATCCGCGGACACCGGCCGCTTCTCACACGCCTTCTTCAGCCCGCTGACAATCTTGTCCCGGTCGAACGCCTCGCGCCGGCCGTCCTTCTTCACGATGAGCGGGTAGAGCTCCTCCACCCGCTCGTACGTGGTGAAGCGGCGCTTGCAGGCCAGACACTCGCGGCGCCGTCGGATGACGGAGCCCTCATGTGACTCGCGAGAGTCGATGACCTTGTTTTCGGCATCCTGGCAGAACGGGCAGCGCATGGAGACGGAGCAGAGCTCCTGGTCCCTTCGATTACTTGAGGCGCGAGGCGTACAGGGGGAAGCCCTGGGAGAGTTCCTTCACCTCGCCGCGGATGCGAGCGAGCGCCGCGTCGTCCTGCGCCGCGTCCAGCGCCGCGCCGATGAGCCTGCCCACCACCGCCATCTGGGCCTCGCGCATGCCGCGCGTGGTGATGGCCGGCGTGCCCACCCGGACGCCCGACGTCACCATCGGCTTCTCCGGGTCGAACGGAATCATGTTCTTGTTCACGGTGATGCCCGCCTTGCCGAGCACCTCTTCGGCCACCTTGCCCGTGAGCTTCTTGGGCCGCAGGTCCACCAGCATCAGGTGGTTGTCCGTGCCTCCCGACGTCAGCCGCAGCCCCGCCGACTTCAGCGCCTCCGCCAGCGCCTGCGCGTTGGAGACAATCTGGCGCTGGTACGTCTTGTACTCGGGCGTCAGCGCCTCGCGGAAGGCCACCGCCTTGCCGGCGATGACGTGCATCAGCGGGCCGCCCTGGATGCCGGGGAAGATCTGGCTGTTGATGCTCTTGGCGTAGGGCTCGCGGCCCATGACCAGTCCCCCGCGAGGACCGCGCAGCGTCTTGTGCGTGGTGCTGGTGACGATGTCCGCGAAGGGCACCGGCGAGGGGTGCACGCCCGCGGCCACCAGGCCCGCGATGTGCGCCATGTCCACCATCATCGCCGCGCCGACCCCGTCGGCCACTTCGCGGAACTTCGCGAAGTCCAGCGTGCGCGGGTAGGCGCTGGCGCCCACGACGATGACCTTGGGCTTGTGCTCACGCGCCAGGGACTGCACCTGCGCGAAGTCGATGGTCTCCGTCTCGCGCGTCAGGCCGTAGTGGACGACCTTGTAGAGCTTGCCGGAGAAGTTGAACGTGGCGCCGTGGGTGAGGTGGCCGCCGGAGTTCAGGTCCAGGGACAGCATCGTGTCGCCCGGCTTCATCAGCGCCATGTACGCGCCCATGTTCGCCTGGCTGCCGGAGTGCGCCTGCACGTTGACGAAGTCCGCGCCGAACAACTGCCTGGCGCGGTCGATGGCGAGGTTCTCCACCACGTCCACGACTTCGCAGCCGCCGTAGTAGCGCTTGCCGGGGTAGCCCTCCGCGTACTTGTTGGTGAGCACGGAGCCCACCGCCTCCATGACTGCGGGGCTGACGAAGTTCTCCGAGGCGATCAGCTCCAGGCCATCTTCCTGGCGCTGCGTCTCCTCGCGGACCGTCCGGGCAATCTCGGGGTCCACGTCGGCCAGCGTGCGGGTGTTCTCCATGGCGGCTTTCCTCTCGACAACGGGTACCGCGACGGCCACTAGCCCTGGGACTCGGCCTCGCGAATCATCTGCACGCGCCGCTCATGGCGACCGCCCTCGAACGCGGTGCCGAGGAACGCCTCCAGGATGGCCCGGCCCACGCCGGAGCCCACCACGCGCTGGCCCAGGCACAGCACGTTGGCGTCATTGTGGGCTCGCGCCATGCGCGCTTCGAATTCCGTGGTGCACAGGGCCGCTCGGATGCCCCGGTGCTTGTTGGCGACGATGCTCATGCCAATGCCGGTGCCACACACCAGCACGCCCAGGGTGGCCTCACCGGACGTCACCGCCTTGGACACCCGGGCCGCGAAGTCCGGGTAGTCCACCGAGTCCCGCGCGAACGGGCCCACATCCTCGTGGGCCACCCCGCGCTCCTTGAGCGCCGCCACCAACTCCTGGCGGAGCTCCAGGCCCGCGTGGTCCGAAGCAAGAATGACTTTCACGCGGGCCCTCCTCTCCTGCCGACTAGAAGCGCTTGAACAGCAGCACCGCGTTGGTGCCACCGAATCCAAACGAATTGCTCATCACCGCGTCCACCTTGGCCTCGCGGGCCACGTTGGGCACGTAGTCCAGATCACACTCCGGATCCGGGCTCGTCTGGTTGATGGTGGGCGGCAGGATGTTGCGAGACAGCGCCAGCGCGCTCACCACGCCCTCGTAGCCGCCCGCCGCGCCGAGCATGTGGCCCGTCATGGACTTGGTCGACGACACCGCCACCTTGCGGGCGTGGTCGCCGAACACGGCCTTGATGGCCTTCGTCTCGTTCGCGTCGTTGAAGGGAGTGGAGGTGCCGTGGGCGTTGATGTAGCCCACATCCTCCGGGTTCATCCCCGCCGACTTGAGCGCCAGCCGCATGCAGCGCGCCGCGCCCTCGCCTTCCGGCGCCGGCTGCGTCACGTGGTACGCATCCGAGTTGGCGCCGTAGCCCACCAGCTCCGCGAGAATCTTGGCGCCGCGCTTCTTCGCGGCCTCCATCTCCTCGAGGATGAGCATGCCCGCGCCCTCGCCCATGACGAAGCCGTCACGGTCCTTGTCGAACGGGCGGCTGGCCGCTGCCGGGTCATCATTGCGCGTGGACAGCGCCTTCATCACCGAGAAGCCACCCAGCCCCAACGGGGTGATGGCCGCCTCGGCGCCGCCGGCGATGGCCGCGTCCGTCTCGCCCAGCTTGATGGACTTCCAGGCCTCGCCAATGGCGTGGGCGCTGGTGGCGCAAGCGGACACAGGCGCCCAGTTGGGCCCCTTGCAGTTGTAGCGCATGGAGATGAGGCCAGGCGCCATGTTGACGATCATCTGGATGATGAAGAAGGGCGACAACCGGTCGAACCCCTTCTCCAGGCCCTTGCGGTGCTGCTCCTCCAAGGAGGAGATGCCGCCAATGCCCGAGCCCACGATGACGCCCACCCGCTCCGGCGTGTAGCCGTGCGGCACGTCCGGGCCCACCGGCAGCCCAGACTCCTCCACCGCCATCGCCGCCGCGGCCATGGCGTACTGCGCGTAGAGGTCCATGCGGCGCACTTCACGCCTGTCGATGAACTTCTCCGGCTCGAAGTCCTTCACCTCGCCGGCGATTCGCGTGTCTATCTTCTTGGGGTCGAAGCGAGAGACGAGGGAAATGCCTGAAGTGCCGGCAAGCAACGCCTGCCAGTTCTTCTCGGTTCCTGTACCCAGTGCCGAGATGAGCCCGGTACCGGTGATGACGACTCGACGGTGTGACACGGTCCTCTCCGGTGGCGCCTGGGACGCCGGGGACGCCGCGCTGGACGCGGCATCTCCCCGCCCCCCGGCACGCCGTGGTGCTGCCTACTTCTTGTGGGTGGTGATGTAGTTGATGGCGTCGCCGACGGTCTTGATGTTCTCGGCCTCCTCGTCGGGGATCTCGACCTCGAACTCCTCTTCCATCGCCATCACGAGCTCCACGATGTCGAGGCTGTCGGCGCCAAGGTCCTCGATGAAGGAAGACTCGGGCTTGATCTCATCCTCTCCCACACCGAGCTGATCAGCGATGATGCCCTTGACCTTGGTCTCAATTACGGACGTCGACATAAGTGATGAACCCTCCAGGAACCAGATGTAGGCCCGGAAGGCTTCCCGAGCCCTGTCGAAAGCCGGCGCGGTATATCCCACGCCCGCCGCCAATCCAACCTTGGGTTACATGTACATGCCGCCGTTGACCTTCAGGACCTCGCCGGTGATGTAGGTCGAAGCGTCACCTGAGAGGAAGACAACGGCCTGGGCGACCTCTTCCGGAGTGCCCAGTCTGCCCAGCGGAATGCCGCCAATCATCTTCTGGCGCAGGTCGTCATTCAGGTGGGCCGTCATGTCCGTGGAGATGAAACCCGGGGAGACGGCGTTGACGCGGATGCCACGGCTGGAAAGCTCCTTGGCCACCGTCTTCGTCAAGCCGATGAGCCCCGCCTTGGCCGCCGAGTAGGCCGACTGGCCGGGGTTTCCCATATCCCCCACGACGGAGGTGACGTTCACGATGGCGCCGCCCCGCTGCTTCATCATCGGCCTGCAGGCCGCGCGGATGAGGGCGAAAGGGCCCCGCAGGTTGGTGTCGAGCTGTTTGTCCCAGTCCTCGTCCTTCACCCGCATGACCAGGCCATCCACCGCTGTGCCCGCGTTGTTGACGAGCACGTCCAGCCGGCCGTGCGCCTTGACGATGCCCTCCACGGCGCTCGTACAGGCGTCGGTGTCCGCCACGTCGAAGCGGAGGGCCTCCGCCTTCGCGCCCTCGGCGGTGAGCAGGCCCACCGTCTCCTGGGCCGCCGCCTCGTTGCCCGCATAGCTGATGATGACCGTGGTGGCGCCCGCCTTCGCGAAGGCCACCGCGCACGCACGGCCGATGCCGCGCGAGCCACCCGTCACCAGCACCACCTTGTCCTTGAAGCTCATGCGCTCACCCCAGCGCCGCGAGGACCTTCTCCAGGCTCGCGGCGTCCTCGACGTTGAAGAGTTCGATGTCCTTGGTGATGCGCTTGATGAGGCCGCACAGCACCTTGCCCGGGCCCAGCTCCACCACGCGCGTGACGCCCTCGGCCTTCAGCGCCTCCACGCACTCAATCCACCGCACCGGCGCGCTCACCTGCTCCAGCAGCAGCGGGACAATGCGCGCGACGTCCGAGTTGGGCCTGGCCTCCACGTTCGTCACCACCGGCACCGACGGCGCCACCAGCTTCACGCCGCCCAGCACCGCCGCCAGCTTCGGCTTCACCGGCTCCATCAGCGCGCAGTGGAAGGGCGCGGACACCGGCAACGGCATCACCCGCTTGGCCCCGGCCTCCTTGCACTTCACGCCCGCGCGCTCCACCGCCGCCGCGTCGCCGGCAATCACCGTCTGCTCAGGCGAGTTGTAGTTGGCCGGAGACACCACCTGGCCCTCGGCCGCGGCCTCACACGCCTCCTTCACCTTCGCCGGCTCCAGGCCGAGAATCGCGGCCATGGCGCCCACGCCCGCGGGCACCGCCTCCTGCATGAAGCCGCCGCGCGCCCGCACCGACCTCGCCGCGTCGCCCAGCGACATGGCGCCCGCGGCCACCAGCGCGGAGTACTCACCCAGCGAGTGGCCCGCGACGAATGACGCCGCCGGGCCCCGCTTCGAGAACACGGCGTGCGCCGCCACCGACACCGTGAGGATGGCCGGCTGCGTGTTGGCCGTGAGCTTCAGCGCATCTTCTGGCCCCTCGAAGCAGAGCTTGGAGAGGCTGTCGGCGAGCGCGTCGTCCGCGGCCTCGAAGACGGCGCGGGCCTCGGGGAACTTCTCGAAGAGGTCCTTGCCCATCCCCACGGCCTGACTGCCCTGCCCGGGAAACACGAATGCGACCTTCGCCATGTGCGGTCTCTGCCTCCTGAAACGTCCAGTCCGTGCCCGACTACCAGCGCACCACCGCGCTGCCCCACGTCATGCCCGCGCCAATCGCCATCATCGCGATGACGTCTCCGGGCCGGAGCCTTCCGGCGCGGTGGGCCTCGTCCAGCGTCATGGGCAGGGACGCGGACGACGTGTTGCCGTACTTGTGCAGGTTCAGCCAGCACTTGTCGCGGGGAATCTCCAGCCGCTCCAGCGCGGCGTCCAGGATGCGGACATTGGCCTGATGGGCAATCACGTGATCCACGCCCCGCGCCGTCAACCCGTGAGAGGCGAGCGCACCCCGCGTGGAATCCACGAGCGCGCGCACCGCGAAGCGGAACACCTCGCGCCCCTTCATCTTCAATTTGTGGAGGTGCGCCCGGATGCCCTCCTCCGTCATCGGCGTGCGCGAGCCACCGCCCGGAATGGTGAGCACGTCCGCGAGCGTCCCGTCCGTGAACAGGTGGGTGGAGAGGATGCCCCGCCCCTCCGCCTCCGAGGGCGCCAACACCATGGCCCCAGCCCCGTCCCCGAAGAGCACGCAGGTGTCGCGGTCCGTCCAGTCCACCACCCGCGTGAGCAGCTCCGCGCCCACCACCAGCGCCCGCTTCACCTGCCCGGAGCGCAGGAATTGATCCGCGATGCTCATCGCGTACAGCGAGCCCGCGCACGCGGCCGCCACGTCGAAGGCGAAGGCCCGGCGCGCGCCCAGCTTCGCCTGCACGAAGGCCGCGCACGAGGGCATGGGCATGTCCGCGGTGATGGTCCCCACCACGATGAGGTCCAGCTCTTCCGGCGCCACGCCCGCCATCTGCAGGGCCTTCAGCGAGGCGGCGACGGCCAGGTCGCTGGTGGCCTCGTCGTCCGCGGCGCGCCGCCGCGCGTGGATGCCCGTGCGCTCACGAATCCAGGCATCGGACGTGTCCACGCACGCCTCCAGCTCCTGGTTGGTGATGACCCGGGAGGGAGCGTAGGAGCCGGTGCCGATGATCTGCGTGCATGCCACGAGGGTTCTCCGCGAAAAGGAGCTTCATCGAACCCAACGCCCAGGCGCCGGTCTCTAATCGGAAACGGCTTCCTCTGTCCCTCTTTTTCCCCTCGGGTGGGTAGGGAGCCAGGCGGCGGCCCTGGCGATGCATTGCGTCAGTTCCTCCTGGAGTCCGCCCTGCGCGGTGGCCAGCGCGGCG
Source organism: Myxococcus sp. AM011 (assembly GCF_013372595.1). Lineage (NCBI taxonomy): Bacteria > Pseudomonadati > Myxococcota > Myxococcia > Myxococcales > Myxococcaceae > Myxococcus > Myxococcus sp. AM011. The sequence goes on along the minus strand of NZ_JABXEM010000250.1, from coordinate 887 downwards.
CCCAGCGCGTTGTAGATGGCGCGAGGAGAGGAGCGCCCGTGGGCCACGATTCCCACGCCGCGCAGGCCCAGCAGTGGAGCGCCTCCGTACTCGGCGTAGTCCACCATCTTCCGCAGCCCCTTCAGCGCCGGCTGGAGCAGGAGCGCGCCCAGCTTCTCCGACAGGCCGCCCCGCTTCTCGATGGCCTGGCGCAGCATGCCGATGACGCCCATGCCCACGCCCTCGGATGTCTTGAGGACGACATTCCCGGTGAAGCCATCCGTCACCACCACCTGCACGTCACCCGAGAAGAGGTCCTTGCCCTCCACGTAGCCGACGAAGTCCAGGTCCGACTGGCGCAGCAAGTCGCTCGCCTCGCGAGTCAGGAGCGTCCCCTTGGAGGCCTCCTCACCGTTGGACAGCACGGCGACGCGGGGACGGGCCACGCCCAGCAGCAGTCGGACATAGGCCTCGCCCAGCACGGCGAACTGCGCCAGGTGCGACGGGCGGCAGTCCACGTTGGCGCCCGCGTCCAGCAGCAGGCAGCGCCCGCCGCCCTTGAGCGCGGGGAAGAGCGCGGCGATGGCGGGACGCTCCACGCCCGGCAGCCGGCCCAGCGTCATCAACCCGCCGGCCATGACCGCGCCCGAGTTGCCCGCGGACACCAGCGCGTCCCCGTGCCCGTCCTTCACCAGGTCGAAGCCCACGCGCAGCGACGAGTCCCGCTTGCGGCGGAAGGCGGTGGCGGCGTGGTCATCCATCTCCACCACTTCGGATGCGTGGTGCACGCGGAGGTTGGGCGGAGGCAGCCCGCGCCCCAACAGGGGCGTCACCCGGGCCGTGTCCCCCACGAGGACCACCTGGTGCTCGGGGTGGGCCTTGGCGAAGAGCACCCCGCCCTCCACCGG
>NZ_JABXEM010000024.1:0-64022 GCF_013372595.1 Myxococcus sp. AM011 | reverse complement strand
GTGGAGCCCGGGGGCATGGTGGGCAGGGGCGACGTCATCAGGAACTCATCGCCCAGCGTGACGTCCACCGGGCCCGCGAGCAGCGGATAGGGCGTCCGGTTCTCCACCCGCACCGTGCGGAACGCGCGCGCCTCCACCGAGGGCACGATGACGTACTCGGCGGACAGTCCCACCGGCACGGCCAGCACCGGCAGCGTGTGCCATGCGGCATCCGAGGGCACGTCCGCGCGCGTCTCCAGGTCGAAGCGCGCATCGAAGTGCATCGCGGACTCACGCGGAGGCACCGTCCACGTGGGCGTCGGGACGCGCCAGAGGCTGTTGACCTCCTGCTCGCTCACGGCGACGAACGAGAGGACGTTGACGTGAATCTGCACGGCCGACAGCGCGAGAATCTCGCGCGTGACATGCGAGGGGCGAGGGCGCAGCCGGCCGCGTCCGTCCAGTTCATCCGCGGGCGTCAGCGCCAGTCGGTCATAGTCGAGCAGCGAATCCGAGGGCTCCATCCGGGGCGGCGCGCTCGGGCGGTCCTGCGGAGCGGCTCCCCCTCCACCCAGGCTCCCGTCCATGTCGGCGTACACGCCGCCGTAGCCTCCTTCCTCCTCTTGCGGCGCCATCGCCTCGGACTCGTCATCCATCGCCATCGCGGGAGGGGCCACCGAGCCGCGCGAGCGGCTCAGCGCCTCATACTCCCCGGTCGAGGAAGCGCCCCCTCGAGGGGGCCCCGAGGGTCGGGGCGCGGCCGCTGGAGGAGGAGGCGGCGCGGAGGCCGCGGAAGCCGCGCTGCCCACGGAGCGCTTCTTCTGAGGCATGGGCTTGGCGAGCGCGCGTCCCCCCTTGGGGGCGGCCTCCTTGTTCCGCTCCTTCTCCATCGGCTCCGCCATCAGGTCCATGTCTGGCGACTCATGGAGGTAGGCGGAACCATGCGCCTGTGCAGGCGGGGACGGGGGGCTGAGGGGCTGGCGAAGGGTGTCGTAACCGGCGAAGAGCTCGTCGAGTCCCGGAGGCGGCTCGCGCCAGCCGGAGCGGGGCGGCGGGGGTTGCCGGCGGCCGATGCGCAGCGCCTTCAGCTCGGGGATCTCCGCCTTGCGGTCCAGGGCGGCCGTGGACACCGCGAGCTTCACGCCCGTCCAGTCCTCGCCCGTGCGCTGGATGATGGAGGCGCGCATCCGCAGCGTGCCTTCCTCCAGTGTCCGGGGCAGGCGCAGGTCATAGGTCGGCACCCAGCGCGCGCCGGGGACGGCGTACTCCAGCGTGATGAGGGCCGGAGTCTCGCGGGGCCACGGGTTGCCGGACAGCGTGAGCACGGCGGCGCGATAGACGCGGGCCCGCTCGCCTCGCACGGATGACGAGGCCTCGTGCAGGCGCTGTCGCCGCAGCCGGACGTCGGCCTCCGCGTCGCGGTGCTCCTGCTCCAGCTCCAGCCGCCGCGCGTGCAGGGCGCCCAGCTCCGTGTCCACGAAGGACGCCAGCGCCAGCAATGCGGACAGCGGGGCCTCGTGAGGCACGTAGCTGTCCTTCTTCTGAGGAGGGAAGGTGGGCTTGAGCTTGCTGATGGACTGGAGCTCGCGTTGAACCCCCTCCATCCGTGCAGCCACATCAGCGACGCGCGCGAGGGCTTCCTCGAGGGCCCGGTGCTCGCCAGGGACATCGACCTCGGGCGGGAGCTGGACGTCGAAGGTGGGCCGGATGGCGCGGACGACGAGCCCGGGGGGCCCCTGTCGTATGGCGGCCCGGAGCGTGCCGGGGCGCAGCGACAGTGGGAGACCGTTGAGCTGGATTTCGGTGGGAACGCGGTCCTCCACGAGCTGCAAGGTGGCGATGCGAGTACACAGCGCCCCTTCAGCGTGAACGGTGACCGCGTCCAGGATGGATGGCACGACGAGCATGCGCCCCCTCGGCTCGGGAAGAAGCGGCAAGGCTAGTCGAGATGGGCTCCAGAATCATGCCCCCGCGGTGTCGTTCTCACGGAAGGGGCTGGAGTCACCGGGCGCGGACCTCCGGGACCCACCGCCACACGCGCCCTCCGGGCAGTCGCAGGGCCACCTGGATTCGCCGCGTCGTATCGTCGCGTCGGACCACCAGCCAGACGCCCCGACGCGGCACACGCTCACCCTCCGGTATCAAACGCCAGCGCGCATCGAAGTCCAGCAGGACCCCGGAGACCTCGGAGGGAAGTCGTCCCTCGTCCTGAAGCGAGGCCGCGAAGCGCCGGCCCTCCGCGAGCGCATCCGGCTCCACGGCCATGGGATGGGTGCGTGCCCAGTGCTCGAAGCTGAGCGCGAAGTCCGCGCCCAGCGCCGACGCGAGCAGAGGCCACGCGCGCTCGACACCGCGCCTGCGCTTGTGAATCAGGGATTGAGCCGCCGCGAGCACACGGGCCGCGTCGAAGCCGGCGGGCACCGGTGCGCCCACGCCCAGGGCCTGGACCAGCTCCGCCTGGGCCAGGGCCAGTCGTTCGCGGGCGCTCATCGTCGGACCCTCCGCCTGGGCCAGTCGCTCGCGGGAGCTCATGGTCGGGCCCCCGCGCGCCATCGCGAGGCGCCTCGGTCCAGGGCGGTCGACACCGCGGACAGCTCCGAGGCCAGTTCCGCCTTGGCGGGGAAGCGGTCATCGCGCTCGAGCATCACCGGCACCGGCCCGAGTCGCTCCGCCAGTCGCTCCAGCAACTCCAGTGGACCCGCGTGCAGCGGATGCGCATGGGTGTCGTGGTACAGGCCGCCGCGCTGCACGCCGCCCGCCACGTGGACATAGGCCAGTCGTTCGCGAGGCACGCAGGCCAGCACCGCGTCCGCATCCGTGCCGTGGTTGAGCACGTGCGCGTGGAGGTTGGCCACGTCCAGCAGCAGCGAGGCGCCGGTGCGCGCGAGCACGCCCGCGAGCAGCTCCGCTTCGGAGAACGCGGCGTCGGGCCACTCGAACAGCGAGGCCACGTTCTCCAGCGCGAGCGGCACCGGCAGCGCCGCCTGGGCGCGCAGCACGTTCTCCGCGAGCACGTCCAGCGCGTCCTCGGAGCGGGGCAGGGGAAGCAAGTGGCCGGACTCGAGCCCTCCCGCGCGGACGAACGCGAGGTGTTCGCTGATGCAGATTGCGCCCACGCGCTCCGCCTGTCGCGCCAGCCAGTCGAGGCGCCGGGGGTCGGGCGGTTCCGCTGAACCCAGTCCCAGCGAGACGGCATGCAGCACCACGGGGACGCCGCGCTCGCGCAGTCGCGACAGGGGCTCCGGCACGTCGCCCGAGGGAGGCAGGTGCTCGGCGAGGACCTCCACGAAGCCGGGTGACGGCAGCCGGTCGATGAACAGCGCCAGCTCCCTGCGCCAGCCGATGCCGACTCCGTGCAGCGCGAGGCTCGTCAATCGCCACCTCCACCGCAGCTGCTGCTGGACGAGTCGCCGCCCCCGAAGGAACTCGAGGGAGCCACCTGTCGGCGCATCAGCTCGAAGTCGGTCAGTGCCACTGAGCCCAACCCGAAGAGGGCGACCGCGATGCCGACGTCGTGGCTGTTCAGCACTTCAGGAGATGATGCGCTGCCCGCGGCGACTCGCAGGGGCTGCTCCTGCCTCCGCAGTGTCGCGAGCACCGAGGCGCCCCGGCGGCTGCTCCAGACCTGCTTGCCGAGGAAGTAGATGCCCAGCCCGGTGACGCAGCAGAACAGCACCAGGAAGCCCACGGGCCTCTCGCGCTCCAGGCCCACGGCGATCTTCGCCAGTCCCAGCAGCAGCACCATGATGCAGGGGAGCGTCGGGACCCAGCGGGCGCGTGTGGCCGAGGTGTCGTCGACCAGCCAGCCCCGCTGGATGAGCGCGGGCTTGAGCTTCTGGATGGCCGGCTCGGCGCGCTCCAGCAGCTCGGATGGCGTCACGGCCCCATCCGCGACGGCGCGGTAGACGGCGCGCTCGATGGAGGGGGCATCGGACTGGCGGTGGCCGGTGGCCTCGAGCTTCGTCCCGTTCATCTGGATTGAGCCCGCGTGGAGCAGCCTGGCCAGGGCCGCGTGAACAACGGCGCTCGGTCCGGCCAGCATGGCGACTTCGTAGGGGTCCAGGTGTCGGGGCAGCGCGCCGGGGCCGCCTCCAGGCTGGCGCAGATACAGGCGCAGCGCGTGCCCCATCAGGAACGCGAGGACGGCGAGGGTGACGAACAGCTCAAGGAACTGCGGGCCCGACATATCCAGGGGATTCATCGCGGCGGCCTCCATGCTGGTTCACCCCCTATGAAACGCACGGGGATGCCGGCAACAGTCGCGTCCCGTGACGTCTTCGTGACGTCCCGGTGTCACCCACGAGTCTGTCAGCTTGCGTCCGTGCGCGCGACAGGGGCCGGGGGCTCGGGTGGAGTCGTGGGGTTGCCCAGGCAGTCGAAGCCGGCGACGGGAGGGAAGGTGCTGCTGGGGCGGTACTCCCAATGCCACGGCTCGGAGGGCACCGTGCGGCGGAAGCCGAAGCGACACGCATTGGCTTCGAGCCAGAGGTAGCGCTTCGAGGTGCGCTGGCCGATGACGAGGTCCACCGCGAGCCCGCGCTGGTGGCTGGAGCGCCCGGGCCGCGCCGCCTTGTTGCCACGGCCCCGGCGGTACTGCTCGTAGAGCCAGCGTTGTTCTCGCAGGGAGCGGTAGCCGCTGGTGACTCTCAGCGCCACGTCATCCTTCATCGCGTCGGTGGCCATTCGATGGAGCGCGGTCGCGGCGTCGCGATGAAGACGGTGTCCGCCTTCGACCCGCACGAGCTTCGCTGCCTTCGCCTTCTGGCGCCGGGGACGGGACTCACCGGCGAGAGCGACGGTCGTGAAGAGACACGCGAGGAGAAGACTCCAGCGGAGAAGCGCGAGCGACATGGCGGAATCCGGACCGGGGGACGGACCCGACTCTCGCGCGTCTATTCCCGCATTCAAGCAGGCGGGAAACCAGGCCCTCGGCCAGGCTTCCGCTGCTCAGAACAGGGTGAGCTGCGCGGAGGCCGGCTTGTCCGCGGGACGCGGGAGCGTCTGGAAGCCATGCTCGCGGGCCCACTCCTCGCTCGGCCCGCTCCAGTGGTGCGCGTCCATCTTCGCGTGGCCCTTCTCGTCGAAGGTGACGCCCTCGGCCTCCAGCCGCTCTCGTTGGCCGTGGCCCGTCAGGCTGATGCCACCGGTGCGGTTGATGATGCGCTGCCAGGGAATGGTGGCGGAGCGAGCACCCATCGCGCCGAGCGCATGGCCGACGGTCCGGGCGTCACAGCCCTCCACGCCAAGGAGGGTCGCGATATCGCCGTAGGTGGCCACCTTGCCCCACGGCACCTGCTCGACGAGCATGTAGATGCGCTCGTAGAAGTCGCGCTCGTCGCGCGGCGGGTTCTGCGTCATGACGTTCAGGCTCCTGGCTTCAAGCTACCCATCCACGTCGGGGTGGCGCGAGTGTCAACCGCTGCGCGAGCCCAGGCCCGTGGCCTCGCCCGCTCGCAAGCGCTCATGCAGCGTGCGGGACTCCAGGTACCAGAACTGCACGTTGCCGAAGCTGAGAATGTCGCCGTCGCGCAGCGTGGCCTCGCGAGTCCCCAGCGTGCCGGCGTTGAGGAAGGTTCCGTTGGTGGAGCCCAGGTCATGCACGGTGCAGCGGTGCTCGGCGTCGCTCCAGCGCAGCTCGGCGTGCATCTTGGAAACGGACGCGTCGTCAATGACGAAGTCGCAGTCCATGCGCCGGCCGATGGTCAGGTGGTCCGTCGCGTGGAGGGGTGGGAGCGTGACGACTCGCAGGTGTTCGAATTCGAACAGGAGCGTCATCATCCCGAGGCTGATGTCCTCGGGGTCCGCCATGCGGGTGGGCGCGAGCACCGCCGTCGTGGCCTCCGAGGGAGGGCGCTGGATGAGGGCGAAGGGCCCGAGCTGCCGCTCGAAGTCCTTGGCGGGCAATGACGCGGCGAGCGAGCGGAGTTCCTGGACGGACAGCACGCGGGGCAGCCTAGCGGGTCAATCCGCGTGCGGACAGCGGCTCGGGAGGTGCGATGTACGGGTTTCGTTGACCTGCATGTCGCGGGTTCCCTACATTGAGCCGCTCATGGTGGGGGCCGGGCTCCGGGAGGAGCGCCGGCCCTCAATCTTTAGTGAACCAGGGAGTGGTGGAAGGAGCTGTGTCGATGGCGAGCGGGAGCGACAACATCCCGATGACCCCCTCAGGACTGCGCAAGCTCAAGGCGGAGCTCAAGCACCTGCAGTCCGTGGAGCGGGGGAAAATTTCACGGGAGATCGAGGTCGCCCGGGCCCATGGGGACCTGCGCGAGAACGCCGAGTACCACGCGGCGAAGGAGAAGCAGTCGCACATCGAGGGCCGCATCCTGAACCTCGGCGACTGGATTGCTCGAGCCGAGGTCATCGACACCAGCAAACTGGGCGGCGACAAGGTCGTCTTCGGGGCGACCGTGGACCTGCTGGACACGGAGACGGACAAGCCCGTCACCTACCGCCTCGTCGGTGAGCTGGAGGCCGACCTCAAGAAGCGGTGGCTCGCCGTCACGTCACCCGTGGCCAGTGCGCTCATCGGCAAGCGCAAGGGAGACATCGCCACGGTGCGGAGTCCGGGTGGGACGCGCGAGCTGGAGGTCCAGGAGATTCGCTTCGAAGACCCCGAGGACGACGCCCCGCCCAGCGAGGGCTGAACGTCAGCGGTTCCATTCTCGAGAGAGAGCCGACGGGGGAGCGGGCCTGAGCTCGCTTCCCCGGTTGCGTTTTCTGGGAGACGTCACCCCCGTTCCGTAGGATGGATGGTCGTGACTTCCGCGTGAACCATCCGCTCGCCAGTCTTGTGGGACCCCTTCGGTACGCGTGCCAGCGCGACTTCGCCATGCTCGCGACGCTGAAGGACCTGACGTCCGTCATGGAGCGTGCGTTGGCGGGAGCCAGTGGCGTGGACGCCGAGGCGCTCCAGGACCTGCGAGCGGCGCTGCCCTATGTGGACCACCCCACGCCCGAGCGCCGCAAGGCCGCGCTCCGACGCGTGGTGCGCGCGCTGAAGCGGAGTGGGGTCGCGCTGCCGCCAGAGCTGGATGGGGTCGCGGAGGCCGCGCCGAGAGCCGAGGGGACTGGGGCCGCTGAGTCCGGGAACGTGGTGAAGCATCGGCGGGACGACATGCCTCGTTCCGACCTCACTGGGGGCAAGCGCGAGCCCGTTGCGACGACGTCGTCAGGGCGAAGCGGCGATACCGCGCGCGGACAGGACGGGACGCCCGCGCGCACCGAAACCTCGCGCGTGCGAGGACAGGACGGGACGCCCGCGCGTGAGCCAGGGCGCATCGGCGATGCCTCACGTGTGCACGGACAGGAGGGCCTGCTGGAGCCCGCCGCTCGTGGCCGCACGCGCGTGATTGGGGAGAGCGGACCTGTCGCGCCGCCACCTGGTTACGTGCAGATTCCCCCGTGGAAGTCGAACGAACCATTGCCGTCCACGGCCCGTGCGACGGCCCCCGCGTCCCGCTCGGCCACCGGTGTCGCGCCACCGACGGCGAACCCCCGGTCCTACGGAAGGGAGATGGGCCTCGCACGCCCCGGCAACGCGCAGCCCGCCGTGGGAGAGATGCGCCCGGGACGACGCGGCGTCCAACAGGCCTCGCTCGACACGGGCGCGGAGGCCGGTGCCCCTCCCGCCAAGGCGAAGAAGGAGCAACGCAAGAAGAAGCGCGCCGTGGCGGCGGAGGCCTCTCGCTCCGAGGCGAAGCTCCTGTCCATCGCGCCTCGCTCCGGCCCTTTGTCCTCGCCGTTGAAGACGCTCGGCAAGCGCCTGGGGCCTCGGCTCATCTCCGCGCTCGACAAGAAGGGCCTGCGCCGGATGGGCGACATCCTCTTCCTGCTGCCGCGCTGCTACGAGGACCGCCGACAGTTGCGCACCATCGCCGAGCTGGAGCCCGGCGAGCGCGGTGTCACCGTGGGCATGGTGAAGGTCGCGGACTTCGTCCCGGGCAAGCAGGGACGGCGGATGTTCCGCGCCGTGGTGGGGGACCGCTCCGGCAGCATCGCCGCGACGTACTTCCACGCGGGACCGTGGCTCAAGAGTCGCTTCACCGTGGGCAAGCGCATCGTCCTCTCCGGCGAGGTGCGCGCGACGATGAACGGCCGCGAGATGGCGCATCCGGAGATCGAGCCGGCGGAGGATTTGGAGTCCGCCACCTCGGTCCACTTCAACCGCATCGTCCCCGTGTACCCAGGCTTCGAGCGAGGCGAGCAGCGCTCGTTCCGTGAGCTGGCCGCGCGTGTCGGCGAGCAGTACGCGCACGAGTTGGAAGACCCGCTGCCCGCGGACCTGCGCCGTCGACTGGAGTTGATGGGCCTCCCGGAGGCGCTGCGCTTCATCCACTTCCCACCGGACGCGGCCGACCTGGAGGCGCTCGACTCTCACCAGAGTCCGGCCCATCGCCGGCTCGCGTTCGACGAGCTGTTTTTCCTCCAATTGGGCATGGCCCTCAAGCGCCAGGGCATCAAGGCGGAAGAGGGCATCTCCTTCGACGTGTCAGCGCCCCGATTGGAGAAGGCTCGCGCCGCGCTGCCGTTCCAGCTCACCGGCGCCCAGGCGCGCGTGGTGGAGGAGCTGAGCCGGGACATGGCGCGCTCGGAGCCGATGAACCGGCTGGTGCAGGGCGACGTGGGCAGCGGCAAGACGGCGGTGGCGATGGTCGCCGCGCTCGTCGCGCTCCAGGACGGCTATCAAGTCGCGGTGATGGCCCCGACGGAAATCCTGGCCGAGCAGCACGAGCGCACCTTCCGCAAGGTGCTCGAGCCGCTGGGCTTCCAGGTGGGGCTGCTCAGCGCGGCGGGGACGGCCAAATCGAAGCGGCAGGTGCGCGACGCCGTGGCCCGAGGTGACGTCCACCTGGCCGTGGGCACGCACGCCCTCATCCAGCAGGACATCGCCTTCGCTCGGCTGGGGCTCGCGGTCATCGACGAGCAGCACCGCTTCGGCGTGCTCCAGCGTCACTCGCTGATGAGCAAGGGCCCGAAGCCGGACGTGCTGGTGATGACGGCCACGCCCATTCCCCGCACGCTCGCCATGACGCTGTACGGCGACCTGGACCTGTCCATCATCGACCAGCTCCCGCCGGGACGAACGCCCATCAACACGCGCGTCTTCAACGACAAGCAGCGCGCCCGCGTCTACGAGGCCATCGCCACGGAGCTGACCAAGGGCCACCAGGCCTACGTCGTGTATCCGCTGGTGGAGGAGTCGGAGAAACTGGACCTGGAGGACGCGACGCGCGGCGTGGAGAAGCTGCGGCTGGCGTTCCCCCAGGCGAGCGTCGGCCTGCTGCACGGGCGGATGAAGGCCGAGGAGAAGGACGCGGTGATGGAGGAGTTCCGCGAGAAGCGGCTGCAGGTCCTCGTGTGCACCACGGTGGTGGAGGTGGGCGTGGACGTACCCAACGCCTCGGTGATGGTGGTGGAGGCGGCGGAGCGCTTCGGCCTGTCACAGCTCCACCAGCTCCGGGGCCGCGTGGGCCGTGGCGCGGCGGCCAGTTTCTGCTACCTGGTGGCCAACAGCGCACGCTCCATGGAAGCCGTCGAGCGCCTGTCGGTGATGGAGCAGAGCAGCGACGGCTTCGTCATCGCGGAGCGGGATTTGGAGATTCGAGGGCCCGGCGAGTTCATGGGCACGCGGCAGAGCGGTCTTCCAGAGCTGGCCGTGGCGAACCTCGCGCGGGATGGAGACCTGCTGTCGATGGCGCAGGTGGAGGCCCGGCGCATCCTCGCCAGGGACCCGGAAATGCAGTCCCCCGAGCACCAGAGCCTGGTCAAGGCGCTCGAGGAACGCTGGGAAGGGCGACTCGCGCTGGCTCGGGTGGGGTAGGGCGTTCGGCGCCCGTCACCCTGGTAGCAGGGCAGCCACGTCGAGGATGCCAGGACCTGGCTGAAGTGTCGGGTCTCCCCAAGATGAACGCCGGCTCGGCCATGCGCGCAGCGTAAGCCTTTCTTGGGACGCTCGGGCGGTTAGGCTTGGAGCATGGGAGACCGAAGTCGAGCCCAGTACTTGTCGAGTCAAGGCATCCGCGACCGGCGAGTGCTGGAGGGAATCGCGCGCCTGTCGCGCGAGGACTTCGTGTCGGAGGACACGCGCGAGAAGGCCGAGGCCGATACCCCGCTGGCCATCGGCCATGGACAGACCATCAGCCAGCCTTTCGTCGTGGCGCTGATGACAGAGGCGCTGGGCATCAAGGGCCATGAGCGCGTGCTGGAGATTGGCACCGGCTCCGGTTACCAGACGGCGCTCCTGTCGCTGCTCTGCCGCGAGGTGTGCACGGTGGAGATCGTCCCCGAACTCGCCCGCTCGGCTCGCTCGCGGCTGCGGCGTCTGGGCTTCGACAACATCTACTTCCGCCGGGGCGATGGCACCGAGGGGTGGCCGGAGCAGGCGCCCTTCGACGCCATCCTCGTCACCGCCGCGCCGGACGAGGTCCCCAGCACGTTGCTCGGTCAGCTCCGGCGCGGGGGGCGGATGGTCATCCCCGTGGGGCCCACGGGAGGCACCCAGGAGCTGTTGCTCATCCAACGGGCCCGGAAGCCAGGAGTCCTCCCCCAGGTGGAGTCCCTGCTGCCCGTCCGCTTCGTCCCCATGACGGGAGGCGCTTTTCGAGTGGATCCTGGAGGGCGACCTTGACGTGGCGCGTGGAAAGGGCGGGGCCGCCCGAATGCCTGGATGCTGTCAGGAGCGGTGAAGGCGCGTTGCTCCCGAGCAGGGCCGCCCGCTAACGTCGCGCAATGATCATCTGCCCGGTCTGCGACCACGTTCAGCCCGAAGGGACCGAGTGTGACGTCTGCGGAAAGCGGTTCCCCGCCGCCGCCCTCGCGGCGACGCCACCCGTGGCGCGGCTGCCGGAGCTGGAGCTGACGCCTCACACGGGCGGACGCGACGCGGTGGACGCGCCCCTGCTGCCGGAGCTGGATGGGACGCGCTTGCGCAGCGGCCCGGACCTGCCGGCGCAGGTGGTGCAAGACCTGGAGCTGACCCGCTCGGCGCCGACGGGGGAGATGCCCGTGGCGATGCTCCAGGAGCTGGACACCGGGCGCGCGCAGGATGACGGCGTGAGGACCGCGGCCCCGGTGGGCGCCGTCGTCTGCCGCTACTGCCGCAATGTGCAGGCGGTGGGGCTGCTCTGCGACAACTGTGGCATGCGGCTGCCGCGCGCGCGGCTGGCGGCGACCGCCGTGGCGGCGAAGGGGCAGCAGGACGACGACGAGTGGATGGCCTGTCCCTCGTGCCATACCCGTGGTCGGCGCGGACGCGCCTGCTCCGAGTGCGGCACCCGGCTCCAGGAGCAGGCATGAGCACCAGGGAGCCCGGCTTCCGGGCGGAGTACGCATGCAGCGAGGGCTGTGACTTCCGCGCCTCGCTCCTGGACGTCGTCTACCGGTGTCCGCGTTGCGAGGGCCTGCTGGAGGTGCGTCACGACGTGGAGGCCCTGCGCGCCGTGTCCGCGACGGAGTGGAAGCGGCGCTTCGAGTCGCGCTTCGGCTCGGCTCGACTCCCGGATGGCTCGGGGGTGTGGGGCAAGCGCGAGTGGGCCTACCCCCAGCTTCCCGTGGAGGACATCGTCTCTTTGGGCGAAGGCCGCGTGCCGCTCAAGCCCCTGCCTCGCATGGCGTCCGAGCTGGGGCTGGCCGCGCTGGACTTGAAGGAATGCGGCGTGTCGCCCACGGGCAGCTTCAAGGACTGGGGAATGACGGTCCTGGTCTCCGCCGTGAAGCACATGCGGGCCAAGGGCGTGCCGCTGAGGGCCGTGGCGTGCGCGTCCACCGGTGACACCTCCGCGGCGCTGTCCGCCTACTGCGCGGCGGCGGGGATTCCGGCGGTGGTGTTCCTGCCCACGGACAAGGTCTCCCTCGCGCAGCTCGTGCAGCCCATCGCCAACGGCGCGCGCGTGTTGTCGCTCGACACGGACTTCGACGGCTGCATGCGGCTGGTGCAGGCGGTGACGGCGGACACGGGGCTGTACCTGGCCAACTCGATGAACTCGCTGCGCATCGAGGGGCAGAAGATGGTCGCCGTGGAGCTGTGCCAGGACCTGGGCTGGGAGCCGCCGGACTGGGTGGTGATTCCGGGCGGCAACCTGGGCAACGCCAGCGCACTGGGCAAGGGCTTCGAGCTGATGCTGGAGCTGGGGCTCATCACCCGTCGCCCGCGCATCGCCGTGGGGCAGGCCGAGCGCGCCAACCCGCTGGCCCGCTCCTTCCGGGGTGGGTTCCAGGAGCTGGTGCCCATGCAGGCTCGGAGCACGCTGGCGTCCGCCATCCAGATTGGCAACCCGGTGTCCTTCCGCCGCGCGGTGCGAATCCTCAAGGCGTTCGACGGCGTGGTGGAGGAAGCCACCGAGTCCGAGCTGTCCAACGCCGCCGCGCGCGCGGACAAGGAGGGCACCTTCACCTGTCCCCAGACGGGCGTGGCGCTCGCGGCGCTGGAGAAGCTGGTGGCCCAGGGCGTCATCGCGAAGGGCTCACGCGTGGCGGTGGTGTCCACCGCGCACGGGCTGAAGTTCGCGGACTTCAAGGTGGGCTACCACCGGGGCACGCTCGCGGACGTCACCAGCCGCTACGCGAATCCACCCGTGAAGCTCCCCGCGAACCTGGACGCCGTTCGCGAGGCCCTGTCGGACCTGGCCTGAGCCCGCGGCCTCGAGGTGGGGCTCCCGTTCAGGGGCGCCCCGGTGCTTCGAGAGCGCGTCAGTCCGCCAGCAGCGGGACGCGCTTGTCGATGGTGAGACCGAAGCCGGCGAGCCCGCGGTAGGTGACGTCCGTGTTGGTCATCACCTGGAGCGAGCGCACGCCCAGGTCATTGAGAATCTGGCAGCCCATGCCCAAGTCCCGCGTCTCGTGCGGGCCGGTGCGCAGGTCGGCGCTGCCGTCCGTGTTGCGCTTGTGATTGATGCCGAAGTCGCCGCCGTGCATGCCGGGCAGGTACACCAGCACGCCGGTGCCCTCGCGGGCGATGCGCGCGAGCGACTGATCCAACAACACGTTGCAGTTGCAGGTGGGCGAGCCGAACACGTCGCCCAGGGTGCAGGCGGCGTGCAGTCGCACCAGCGCGCTCGGGCGGGCGGAGGGGTCTCCCTTCACCAGCACCAGCGACTTGGCGCCGTCGGGCAGCCACGTGTACGTGAGCGCGGTGAAGTCGCCGTAGCGGGTGGTGACGGTCTGCTGGCCGGGCTCGCGGCGCACCAGCCGGTCCTTGCGGCGGCGGTACTCGATGAGGTCCGCGATGGTGATGACGGACAGCTTGTGCTGGATGGCGAAGGCCTTGAGGTCCGGCATCCGCATCATGGTGCCGTCGTCCTTCACCAGCTCGCAGAGGATGCCGGAGGAGCCCAGTCCCGCCAGCCGCGACAGGTCCACGGTGGCCTCGGTGTGGCCCGCGCGGCGCAGCACGCCGCCGTCGCGGTAGCGCAGCGGGAAGATGTGGCCGGGGCGCAGGAAGTCGTTCGCCTGGCTCTCCGGGTCCGCCAGCGCGAGGATGGTCTTGGCGCGGTCCGCCGCGGAGACACCCGTCGAGGTGCCGTGCCGGTAGTCGACGGAGACGGTGAAGGCGGTGCGGTGGGACTCGTTGTTGTCCGCCACCATCTGCGGCAGCCGCAGGGCGTCCAGCCGGTCCGCCAGCATGGGCATGCAGACGATGCCGCTGGTGTGGCGCACCATGAAGGCCAGGTGCTCCGGAGTGACTTTCTCCGCCGCCATGATGAGGTCGCCCTCGTTCTCCCGGTCCTCGTCGTCCGCGACGATGACGAACTTGCCTTCGCGGATGTCGCGGATGGCGTCCTCGATGGAGGACAACGGGAGGTCGTCAGGGCTCATGGAGGATTCGGTCCGCTCGCGAGTCTGCATGTGCTGGCGCATGTAGCGTCTGCGTCAGAGGCTGGCAAGCCAACCTGCCCGACGCCGTGCGCTCGGGTGATGGGGTGGATGAGCCAATCACGAGGGCTCTCTTGCCTGCCCGTTGCCGTGTCGCTGGAATTGGTTGGAACCCAGAAGGTTGGACTCGCCAGGGGCGATTGACTCGACGCGTGGGACGGGCTGCTGTAGGGTGCCCGGCTCCGTGATGAGCGCTGATACCCAGGACTTGAGGACGCAGCTCGACCAGTTGCAGGAGAGCTTGTCCATCCGGCAGAGCACCACGCACTTCGCCCACACGGGGGTCGCCACCCTGGCGGCCCTCATGTTCGCGGGGGCGGCTGGCAAGCTGTTCTATGACTCCCTGCGCACCCCGCTGTTGGCGTGGGGCGTGACGCTGCTGGCGCTGGGGCTGCTGGGCTACGCGCTCCGCCGCTACCTGGTGGGACGGCGCGTGCTGGCGGACGAGTTGACGCGCTTCCAGACGCTCCTGGAGCTGCGCAGCCAGCTCCGGCTCGACGACCCCGCGGCGCTGCTGCCCCGGTGAGCGCGGCCCGCAAGTCCGCCCGACGCGGGCGGTTCATCGTCCTGGAGGGGCTCGACGGAGCCGGCACCACCACGCAGGCGGAGCGGCTGGCCTCCGCCTTGCGCGCGGAGGGGCACGCGGTGCTCACCACGCGTGAGCCCTCGGATGGCCCGGTGGGAACCCTGATTCGCCAGGCCCTCACCGGCCGGCTGGGCCTGCCGAATGGCGCGGGCCCGCTGGCGCCGGAGACGCTGGCGTTGCTCTTCGCGGCGGACCGGACGGACCACCTCGCGGCGCGGGTGCTGCCCGCGCTGGAGGAGGGGAAGCTGGTGCTCTGCGACAGGTACGTCCTGTCCTCGCTGGCCTACCAGGGGGCGTCGCTGCCCATGGCCTGGGTGGAGGCGGTGAACGGGTACGCGGTGTCCCCGGACCTGACCCTGTTCGTCGGCGTCGCGCCCGAGGTGGCCGCGAAGCGCCGGGCCGCTCGCGGTGGGGCCGCGGAGCTGTTCGAGGCGGACGAGGCCCAAAGGCGCATCGCCAAGCAGTACCTGGCCGCCATCCGCCGCCGCGCGAAGAAGGAGCGCATCGTCCACATCGACGGTGAGCAGGGGATTGAAGCGGTGACGGCGGCGTCGCTGGTGGAGATTCGCAAGCTCTTGGCCCGCAAGCGCTGACGGACGGTTGGTGAAATCTCGCCCGGCGGAGTCCCCGGCCGTTGCGCTACAGTCCGCCCTTCCTATGGAGCGCACCGGCGCGGCGGCAATCATCATCGGCAATGAGGTCCTGACGGCGAAGGTCCAGGACCAGAATGGCCCGCACCTCATCAAGAGGCTGCGCGAGGTGGGCATCGTCCTGCGCTCGGTGGAGACCATCCTCGACGACGTGGACGCCATCGTCGACGCGATGAGTCGGGCGCGTCAGCGGGCCCGCTATGTGTTCACCAGTGGCGGCATTGGCCCCACGCACGACGACGTCACGGTGCGGGCCGTGGCGCTGGCCCTGGGCAAGCCCGTGGTGCGACTGCCGGAGATGGTGTCGCTCATCAAGGCGCGAGCGCCCGAGGGCAAGGTGACGCCGGAGGGCATGCGGCTGGCGGACGCCCCGGAGGGCGCGGTGCTGCTGCCGCAAGCGGGCACCTGGTACCCGGTGCTGACGGTGGGGGACGTGTTCCTCCTGCCTGGCGTGCCGCAGCTCTTCCGGATGCAGTTGGAGACGGTGCTGGCTCGGCTGAGCGGCACGCCCGTGGTGCTGAGCAACCTCTACCTGCGCCTGGGCGAGAGCGACATCGCCGCCGTGTTGGACAGCGTGGCGCTGAGCATGCCGCACGTGGCCATCGGCTCGTATCCGGAGTTCGACCCGGAGAAGGACTTCCGGGTGAAGATCACGGTGGAGGCCGCGGTGCGGGCTCCCGTGGAGGAAGCCGTCGCGCGAATCATTGGCGGGCTTCCCGACGGCGCGGTGGTGCGGCGGGAGTAGCTGCCCTCCCGCCGCGAGCCGGGACTACAGCGACAGTCCCAGCCGCTGGCGCAGCCGGAAGAAGTCGTCGGTGAAGGACCAGGTGAGCAGGGTGCGCAGCCGCTCGCCCTCGCGCACGGCCTGAATCATCGGCTCCGGGGAGTCCAGCTTCGCGCCCGCGAAGTTCGGGTCCTCGCGCAGCACCATGCCCAGGCCCACGGACACGTCACCAGCGATGAGCAGGCCCGCGCGGTCCGCCGAGGCATCCAGCGCGTCCAGCCACGGCGACAGCTCCAGCTTCTGCACGTCGCCCAGCGCCATCGCCGGCGCTTCCAGCGCCTTGATGGCCTTGCGTGAGAAGGCCTTGCGAAGCTGCTTCACCGTCTCGTCATTGCGCCGTCCCAGCGCGGTGAACTGCTGCGCGTGGATGCGGATGGCGCTGCCGAACAGCTCCGCTGTCTCGCCCTGCGACAGCTTCTCCAGCACCGCCGCCTTGTTCAACAGGCCCAGCGCCGCGCGGCCCAGGAGGAACTTCTGCTCGCGCGCGTTGAAGCGCCGCACCACGTCCTGGCCGATGCACACCGACAACGGCTCGGTGGTCTCCAGCACCGTGAGGCCGCGCCGCGCCTGGTATGCGTCGAACTCCTCCACGCCGAACACCTGCGCCACCGTGCGGATGGCCTTGTACACGGCGCTGTCCGTCTTGAGCTTGTCTGTCTTCGGGTTGACGCCGACGATGTCGAAGCTCGGGGGGTAGACCTTCTCCAACTGGTCTCCCATCGCCCGGAGCACCTCCAGCAGCGGCCCCCGGACGCCGGGGTGCAGCAGCATGGAGTCCACGTCCGTCGACGTGAGCCCCTCGCGGACCTCCTGCGCCAGCCGCGTGCGGCCCTCCGTGTAGAAGGCCAGCTCCGCCTCGTTCGTGGAGCGCAGGAACTGGAGCACGGACGCCACGCAGAAGGCCTTGTCGAGCTGCTTCAGTCCCTCCCACAGCTTGAACAGCGCATGCAGGCTGTCCACCCGCGTCGGGTCCTGGCGGAGGATCTGCCGGTGCTCCTCGACGGCGAGCGGCACGGAGGACGTGTCGCGCGCGTACAGCCCCGCCAGCGCCGTGCGCGCCGTGAGGTTGGCGGCGTCGCTCTCCACCACCACACGGTACAGCGCGGTGGCGCGCGCGGGCTCGGACAGGGGGCCCGCGAACAGCTCCGCCACGCGCATGCGCAGCGCCGCCGCGCGCTTCGAATCCGTGGCCGCCGTCGTCTGCGCCTGCGCCTCCAGGAGTTGCGCCAGCTCCGGCAGGTTGCGCGCGCGCTCGTACAGCGTCACCAGCCGGTCCACCAGCGTCGGGTCTCCCGGCGTCAGCTCCAGCGCGCGACGGTACAGCGGCGTGGCCGCGGCCGCGTCGCCCAGGCCCTCGTCATAGGTGCGCGCGAGCTCCAGCGTGAAGCGCGCGCGGGACTCGGCCGGCAGCTCCTGCTGAAGCAGCTTGTGCAGGCAGTCCACCGCGCCCGCCCAGTTGCGTCCCTGGGCATGAATCGAGGCCAGTCGCTCCAGCGCCTCCAGGTGGCGGGGCTGCGCGGTGAGCACCGTCATCAGGTGCGCGGACGCGCGGCTCGGGTCATTCAGGTGCGTCTGGTACAGCGAGCCCAGCGTGAGGTGGAAGGGCGCGAGCGTCCGAGCGTCGCCGCCCTGCTGCACGCGCTGGCTCAGCATCGCGGCGGCCTCCGCGTACTGCTGCGCCTCCAGCAGCAGCGAGCCGCGCAGCTCCAGCGCTTCGATGTGTCCCGGCTGCGCGGCCAGGGCCTTCTCCAGCAGCGCCACCGCGCGCGTCCGGTCTCCCAGGGCCGCGTGGTGCAGCCGCGCCGCGCTCACGTAGCCCGTGGCCGCGGCGGGGTGGTCCTTCTGCGCCAGCTTCGCGTCGGCGCGCCGCTCGTGCAGCGCGGCCAGGTCCGCCGAGCCACCCCGGTGGGCGAGCAGCTCCTCCAGGCCCGCCTGCGCGGCCGGGTGCAGCGGGTCTCTCTCCAGCGCCTGCTTGTAGAGGGCCGCCGCGGCGTCGGTGTCCTTCTGGACGAACGAGGCCAGCCGCGCCGCGCCGATGAACGCTTCGATGGCGCCGCGAGGGTCCTTGCTGAGCCGGGCCTCGGCCTCCAGCGCGGCCCGCGCCTCGGCCGCGTCTCCGCGCCGCATCGCCACGCGCCGCGTGCCCTGCAACGCCGGGAGGCACTGGGGATGCAGCTCCAGGGCCTGCTTGTAGAGGGCCGCCGCGCGCTCCAGGTCGCCGAAGCGGATCTCCGCGAGCTCGGCGGTGCGCAGCAGCATCTCCAGCGCCTCTTCCGCGTCGCGCGCGTGCGCCAGTCGCAGCGTGTAGAGCCGGGCCAGGCCCGAGATGTCCCCGGCGAGCTTGAGCGAGCGCTCCAGCGCGAAGGCCAGCCGCGCGTCGCCCGGGTCCGCCTCGAAGGCGCGCTTGTACGCCTCCAGCGTTCCCTCGGCGGGGCCCTTGTCCAGGTCCACGGCGGCGGACAGCCGCAGCGCGGTGGCCAGGCGCGGGTCATTCACGCGCTCGGCGATTCGCTGCCGCAGCTCCGCGCGGCGAGGACGGTCCGCGGCGCGGATGC
Organism: Myxococcus sp. AM011; assembly: GCF_013372595.1. NCBI lineage: Bacteria > Pseudomonadati > Myxococcota > Myxococcia > Myxococcales > Myxococcaceae > Myxococcus > Myxococcus sp. AM011. Next base: position 45,596 of record NZ_JABXEM010000024.1, on the reverse strand, counting down.
GCTCCAGCAGGGTGAGGGCGGTGAGGTTTCCGGTGTCCAGGCCCAGCACGGCCTCGCAGCACAGGGCCGCGCGCGAGGGCTCCTGGAAGCGGTCCAGGTACAGCCGCGCCAGCTTGAGATACGCGGTCACCTTGGCCGTGGGCGTGCCGCCGACCTGTGTCTCGCGGTCCAGGATGGACACCAGCTCCTTCACGTTGTCCTGCGCGAGGAACAGGCGCTCCAGGGCGCGCAGCGTGGCGGCGTGGCCCGGCGTCAGCCGCAGCACCTCCTGGTACGTCTCGATGGCCAGCTCCGGACGCTGGAGCGAGTCCTCCCAGATGGCGGCGGCCTGGAACAGCGCGTTGGCGCGCTCCAGCGGATCCGTCCGGTTGGCGGCCTCCTCGCGCAGCATCTCCACCAGGTTCTCCCACGCGCCCTGCGCCCGGTAGATGCGGGCCAGCGCGCGCAGCGCCGGGAAGTAGCTGGGCGCCAGCATCAGCGCCTCCTGGTACGAGGCGATCGCCTCGTTCTCCTGGGACAGCCGCTGCTCGTACAGCTCACCAATCTTGTAGATGAGCGCGGCGGCCTGGTCGGTGGAGGGCGAGCTCTCCGACTCCGCCCGGTACATGTCCACCAGCTTCGACCAGCGGCCGTCCTGTGCGTACAGCCGTCCCAGCGCCTTGAGCGCGGGCAGGTACGACGGGGACAGCGCCAGCACGCGCTCGTAGGCGGAGATGGCGCCCGGGCGGTCCTTCAGGTTCTCGTCGAGAATCTCCGCGTTGCGGTGCAGGAGCGAGAGCACCTGCTTGGTGTCGCCCGCGAGCGACGCCTCCAGGTCATGCGTCTCCAACAGCTCCCGGTAGCGGCCCGCGCGCTCGTACAGCCGCGCCAGGTTGCGGATGGTGGGCAGGTGGTCCGACGCCAGGTCGAGGATGCGCTTCATGCACTCGATGGCGTGGTCCAGATCTCCCAGCCGGTCCTCGTATACGCCGGCCATCTTGTTCAGCGTGGTGATGAGCTGATCCCTGTCGGACGTTTGGAGCAGGTCCTGCTCGAACATCGCCACCAGCTCCGCGAAGCGGCCCTGGCGCTCGTAGAGGCGGGTGAGGGCCTTCTGCGCGGGGAGGTAGCCGGGCTGCAACTGGAGGCAGGAGTTGTAGCGGGAGATGGCGTCCTCCTGCCGTCCCAGCCGCTCCTCCAGAATCTCCGCGGCCTTGTACATGCGCGCGGCCTTCTGCTTGGCGTCCTCGGCGGCGGCGACCTCCGCGTCGAAGACGGAGACCAGGCCCTCCCAGTTCTGCATCCGGTAGTACAGCTTGCCCAGGCCCGCGAGCGCCGCGGAGTGGCCGGGGATGCGCGCGACGATGGCCTGATACCGCGCCGCCGCGTCCACCTCGCGCTTGAGGACCTCTTCGTATAGCGCGGCCAGGCGCAGGTTGGTGGCGACGAGCTCGCTCTCGTCGTTGAGCGAGCCCACGCGCGCCAGCAGCACGTCGGCCAATTCCTCGTAGCGGCCCTGCGTCTCGTAGATGCCGGCCAGTTCGCTGAGCACCAGCGGCTCGTTGGGCGCGGCGTGGCGCGCATCCAGCAGCGCGGCCAGGGCCTCTCCCTTCTGGCCCAGGCGCTCATGCACCTTGGCGATCTGCAGATAGGCGGGCGCGGCCAGGGGGCCCAGCGCGGTGGCCTCGGCGGTCAGCGCCGCGAGCAGCTCCTCGGTGCGCCCCTCGCGCTCGGCCACGTGCTTGAGCGCGGCGAGCAGCAGCGGATCCGAGCGGTCCAACGCGAAGGCCTCGCGCAGGAGCGCGGCGGCGGGCTCGCGCTGCTTGAGGCGCTCGTCGAGGAGCAGCCCCGCGCACGTCAGGTAGTGCGCGCGCAGCGACGGCTGCTGCATGGTGGCGGCGAGCAGCTTGTAGACCTCCACCAGCGCGGCGGCGTCATTGCGCATGGCGTAGACGGACTCGAGCTGCGTGAGCACCACGACGTCGGTGGGCCGTCGCTCCAGGCACTGGCGCAGGCAGGCGGTGGCCTCGTCGTCGCGGGACAGCCGCTCCTGGAGGACGATGCCCTTCTCGAACAGGAGCGCGGCTTGATGGCGCGCGTCCTCGGTGGCGGCGAGCTCCGCGTCGAGGAGCTGGATGACCATCTGCCAGTTGCCCACGTCCGCGAACAGGCGGCGCGCGGCGCGGATGTTGACCAGGTACCGGGGCGCCAGCTTGTACGCGTTCTGGAAGGCGACCGCCGCGTTGCGCGGATTCTTGAGCGGCTCCTCCCAGAGCAGACCCACTTCATGGAAGAGCTGCGCGGCGGCGGGGCCATCCGTGGTGCTCAGCGTCCGGGCCTCGCGCTCCAGCGAGGCGATGCGCTCGCGGGCCTCGTCCTCGGTGCTCGGCGCGGGCGCCGCCTGGGGCGCGGCCTGCACGGACTGGGTCAGCACGTCGGCGGCCGTCGGGCCGGCCTTCGCGGGTGCCCCAGAAAGCGGAGGAGGGGCGACCGTGACGGGGGGTCGCGGGATGTCGTTGCGCTCGCTCATGAAAGGCCGGCTCCGGGGGCCAGTTCTGAGAGGGAAAGAATGGCCAGGAGTGGTCGTAACACGCGCTTGGCCGGTCCCTCAACTTCCCGACATTCCTGACGATTTGGGTGTCCGGATACCCGGGGAGCGAGCAGGCCCCCGCTTGGGGCGCCAGTCCCGCGAGGCTCAGAGTCCCTCGCGCAGGTTCTCCTCGGCGATGCGTGTCAGCTCCGTCACGTGCCTGTGGAGCCAGAGGCCGAAGGGCTGGATGGACTTCGCGGGGGTCTGCTCGGGGAGGGCTTGCAGACTCTCGTCGAACGGGACGATGGCGTGCTCGCCCGAAGGAGTCCTCGTGCGTTGGTCGAAGGCGAAGGACCGGCCGATGTGCCATCCGCCGTGGAACACGAAGAGGTTCTTCAGCTCCTTGTTCCCGGTGGCCTTCACGAGCCCGTCGATGTCGTAGGTGTCGTCGGCGATCTCCAGACAGCTCCAGCCACCGCCCACGACGTTGCCGCATGGGAAGGTGGGCAGGCCGCGCTCCACGACGTTGTCCACGAGCCAGGTGACGCTGCCGTACACGCGCTGGAAGTAGTCCCAGCTCGACTCGCTGTTCCTGGGTTTGGGGACCTTCTTTCCGTTCCAGCTCCCGATGCGGTGCTTGTACTGGCGCTTGAAGATGGAGAGCTGTTGGTCGAGGGAGTCCATGCGCTCGGGCTCCTTCTTCACGTCGAGGTGCTCCGCGACGAAGTGTGACTTCGGGTAGCGGTCGTGGAGGTCCTTCAGCATCGCGATGGCCGTGTCGACGGCCTCGTAGGGGTCCTTCGGCTTCGCGAAAGAAGGGCCCTTGGGCGCGGAGGTCTTCTGCGGATGCTTCGAGTCGGGCATGGGCGATTCTTCACACGGGAGGTGGACGGGGTAAATCGATGAGTCCGTTTCCGACGCCGGTGCTCAGGTGCCCGTGGACTTCGGAAGGACCTTCTCTTCAACGCGCCGCATGAAGTCATTCAGGTGTCGAGCCATCACGGAGACATGGGGCGGTTCAACCATCGTCTGGTGATTGCCGGGGATGCCGATGAGCTCCAGTCCACCGCGGACGAGCTGTTGCCAGGGCCGCTCGGGATGGAGAGGGTGCGGTGGGACGTACTCCTGGGCGCGTAAGTAGATGGCGGTGCCCTCGGTAGGCGCAGGCTCGTAGCTGAACAACGCGCGCATGTGCGCCTTCCAGACGGAGAGGAAGACCTGGAGGTCCACGAGCGAGAACGAGTCGGGGACGACGGCGCCGTCGCGGGCGCGGCGCAGCACCTCGAGCATCTGGGCCTGCGGGTCCAGTCCGCGCAGGAGGGAGATGAGCGCCTCGGACGAGTCACCGAAGGTGGCGGCGAGCAGCTCCGCGTCATCCTCGAAGCGCTTGGGGAGCTGGCCAGGCCCTGGGGTGTCGAGGAACACGAGCAGCGAGGGAGGGACTCCCAGGCGTCGCAGGGTCTGCGCCATCTCGTAGACGATGGTGCCGCCCATGGACAGACCCACGAGGTAGTACGGCGGTCGCGGACGCAGTTGGAGCAGGGCATTCAGGTGGACGGAGGCGAGCTGTTCGATGGTCTGGAGCGGTTCGCATTCGCCATTCACGCCCGGAGCCTGGAAGCCGTAGACGGAGCGCTCTGGACCGAGCGCACGCACGAGGTCCTGGTAGCAGAAGACGGTTCCGCCAATCGGGTGCATGCACAGGAGCGGCGGGAGGTCATCGCGTCCCTGCTGGAGCAGCACGATACCATCAGGAAGCGCGGGCGCGGAGTCGAGCACCGTCGTCCCCGAATCACCGGGCGTCAGCTTGCCTTGGACCCAGGTGGCGAGCGCGGCCACGGTGGGACTCTGGAAGAGGACCTGGAGGGGGACCTTGAAGCCGAAGCGCTCGGACAGCTTCGCGACGAGCTGCGCGGCGAGGAGCGAATGGCCACCCAGGTCGAAGAAGCTCGTCGTCACGCTGATGGACTCGCGGCCGAGGACCTGGGACCACAGCGTGCCGATGTCCTCTTCCAGCGGGGTGCGTGGAGCGACGCGCGCGTTCGCGTCATCCCCCGTCGCGGAGGGCCGAGGCAGCGCTCGATGGTTGACCTTGCCGTTCGCCGTGAGCGGCAGTGACGGAAGCACCACGAAGTCCGAGGGCACCATGTGCGAAGGCAGCGTCCCCTGGAGGAAGGCGCGGAGCACCGTGGACGTCAGCTCCAACTCCGTCGCGACGTAACCGACGAGGCGCCTGTCGCCCGGAGTGTCCTCACGAACGAGGACGATGGCGTCACGCACGTCGGGGTGTGCACGCAGCGCCGACTCGACTTCACCCAGTTCGATGCGGAAGCCGCGCAGCTTCACCTGGTTGTCGCGACGGCCGATGAAGTCGAGAGCCCCGTCATGGCGAAGCCGGACGAGGTCACCGGTGCGGTAGAGGCGAGCGCCAGGAATGGTGCTGAAGGGGTGGGGAATGAAGCGCTCCGCGGTGAGGTCGGGCCGGTCCCAGTAGCCCCACGCGAGACCCTCGCCACCGACGAAGAGTTCACCCGTGACGCCCGTGGGGACGGGCTGCAAATGCACGTCGAGGACAAAGGCGGTGCTGTTGGCGATGGGCCTGCCGATGGGGACGGAGTGTTCCTGGTGGAGGAGGACGGGGTGCCAGGAGCTGAACGTGGTGTTCTCAGTGGGCCCGTAGACGTGGAGCAGGTGCTGAGGAGGGCCGAGAGAGAGGACGCGGTTGACGCACGAGGTGTCGGCGTTCTCGCCGCCGAACAGGAGGAAGCGGAGGCGGGAGAAGGCGGAGGGCTCGGAGCGCGAGACGAGGTTGAAGAGAGCGGTGGTCAGGAAGAGGGCGGAGACGCGCTCGTCGAGGAGACGACGGGAGAGGATGCTCGGGTCGATGACGTCATCCTTGTCGAGGATGACGAGGGATGCGCCGTTGAGGAGGGCGCCCCAGATTTCGAAGGTGGAGGCGTCGAAGGCGACGGTGGCCGCCTGGGCGACGCGGTCGTCGTGACCGAGCTGGACGTAATCGGAATCGAGGACGAGACGGAGGACGGCACGGTGGGGAATGCAGACGCCCTTGGGGCGGCCCGTCGAGCCCGAGGTGTATGTGACGTAAGCGAGCTCGTCCGGCCCCATGTCGTGCGTGAGCTGGGGAAGTTCGGCATCGGAGAAGAGGGGCAGCGCGTCGATGCACAGCGGCGCGGTGTCACCATGGGGGACGCGCGCGGACAGTGAGGTCAGCGTGACGATGCGCCGAACCTGTGAGTCGCGAACCATGAAGTCGAGGCGCTCAGCGGGATAGTCCGGGTCGAGCGGGACGTAGGCGCCACCTGCCTTGAGGATGGCGAGCAGCGTGACGATCAGCTCGGGAGAACGAGGCAGGCACACCCCGACCTGTGGATGCGCTCTGTCGACGCCGTGGGCACGGAGGATGCGCGCGAGCTGTGTGGAGCGAGTGTCGAGCTGACCGTAGGAGAGCGAGCTTGAGCCGTGCTGCACGGCGATGGCGTTGGGCCGCAGCGAGGCCTGGATGGCGAAGCACTCGACGATGGACGAGCGGGCCGGATACGGTCGGCGGGTGTCATTCCATTCGACGAGCCACTGACGCCGCTCCTCGGAGGAGATCAGCTCCAGGGAATGGATGGAGGCGTGTGGCGTCTGGACGACCTGCTCCATCAAGCCGCGGAGATGGTCCGCCATGCGAGAGATGGTGGCGGGCGCGAAGAGCGCGGTGGCGAACTCGAAGACACCGTTGAGTCCGTGAGGCGTCTCTTCCAGCGACAGAGTGAGGTCGAACTTGGAGGTGCGTGGGTGCAACTCAAGGGTGTCGACCACGAGGCCCGGGAGATGAAGCTGTCCGGCCGGAGCATTCTGGAGAACGAACATGACCTGGACGAGAGGGCCATGGCTCAAGGAGCGCTCGACGTGGAGCTCCTCGACGAGCTTCTCGAAAGGAAGCTCCTGATGGGAGTAGGCGCCGAGGCAGGCGTCACGGGTGCGAAGGAGGACGTCGAGGAAGGAGGGGTTGCCGGAGAGGCGAGCCGGGAGAGGGAGGGTGTTGACGAAGAATCCGATGAGGGATTCGAGCTGGGGGCGAGTGCGGTTGGCGATGGGAGAGCCGACGAGGAAGTCGAGCTGACCGGAGTAGCGGGAGAGGAGGAGCTGGAAGGAGGAGAGCAGTGCCATGAAGAGGGTGGCACCGTGGAGACGGGAGAAGGAGTCGAGGGAGTCGCGAAGGTGGAGAGGAAGAGAGAAGCGGTGGGTAGAGCCCTCGAAGCGCTGGAGAGAGGGGCGAGGGAAGTCAGTAGGCAGAGAGAGGACGTGAGGGACGCCGTCGAGGAGGCGGGTCCAGAAGTCGAGCTGAGAGGAGAGGGTGTCGCCGGAGAGCCAGGTGCGCTGCCAGGAGGAGAAGTCGGCGTACTGGATGGAGAGCGGGGCCAGGGGAGAAGGAACACCCTGGAGGCGCGAGAGGTACTCGGCGGAGAGTTCCTGGTAGAGGACGCCGAAGGACCAGCCGTCGGAGACGATGTGGTGGAGGTTGAGCAGCAGCAGATGCCGTTGAGGCGCGAGGAGGAAGAGGCGCGCACGGAAGAGAGGCCCGAGGGCGAGGTTGAAGGGCGTCTCGGCGTCGAGCTGGAGAAGGCGAAGGACCTCCTCGTCGGGGCTGGCAGAGGCCGAGAGGTCGACGAGTCCCCAGTCGAAGTCAGGCGAGTCGAAGATGTGCTGAGAGGGCGCGCCATCGCCGGGGAATCGAGTGCGGAGGGCCTCGTGCCGAAGGACGAGCGCGCGGAGGCTGTCATGGAGCGCGGTGACGTCGAGAGCACCCTCCAGCCGGAGCGCGAAGGGCATGTTGTAGACGGCCTGATGCTCATGGAACTGGCTGAGGAACCAGAGGCGTTCCTGTGCGAAGGAGAGCGGCGGCGGCTCGTCCCTGCTCACCGTCGGAATGAGCGAGGTGTTCGGAGCCGCCTGCGCTGACCCAATGCGCTGCTCCACGGCGTGCGCGAAGGACTCGATGGTCGGTGCTTCGAAGAGCATCCGCACGGCCAGCGGAACCCCGAGACGTTCCTGGCTTCGCGAGATGATCTGCGTGGCGAGCAAGGAGTGCCCGCCCAGGTCGAAGAAGTTCGCGGTGACGCTGACCTTGTCGAGCTGAAGCACCGTCGACCAGATGGCTGCGAGCTGCGACTCCAGCTCCGTACGTGGCGCGACGAATGCCTCATCGTCGAGGGGGGCCGCCTCGGGTGCCGGGAGCGCGCGGTGGTCGAGCTTCCCGTTGGGCGTGAGGGGCATCGCCGCCAGGACGATGATCGTCGAGGGAACCATGTGGCTGGGAAGCTGTTGCCCGATGTACTCGCGCAACGCGGGGCCGGTCAGCTCCGTCGCGATATAGGCGACGAGGCGCCTGTCGCCCGGAGCGTCCTCGCGCACCAGGACGACGGCATCTCGCACATCAGGATGAGCCCGGATGGCGGACTCGACTTCGCCCAGCTCGATGCGGAAGCCACGCAGCTTGACCTGGTTGTCGCGGCGGCCGACGAAGTCGAGAGCGCCGTCAGGGCGAAGCCGGACGAGGTCTCCGGTGCGGTACAGGCGCGTGCCGGGAGTCGCGCTGAAGGGATTGGGAATGAAGCGCTCGGCGGTGAGGTCTGCCTTGTTCCAGTAGCCCCAGGCGAGGCCATCGCCACCGACGAAGAGCTCACCGGTGACGCCCATGGGCACGGGCTGCAGGTGCACATCGAGCACATAGGCGGTGCTGTTCGCGATGGGCCTGCCGATGGGGACGGAAAGCTCCTGGTGGCGAAGGGCGGCGTACCACGTGCTGGCGGTGGTGTTTTCGGTGGGACCGTAGCCGTTGACCAGGCGCTGAGGCGGTCCGGAGGAGAGGACGCGGTTGATGCAGGATGGGTCCAGGTTCTCACCGCCAATGAGGACGAAGCGGAGGCGAGAGAAGGCGGAAGGCTCGGAGCGGGAGACGAGGTGGAAGAGCGCCGTGGTGAGGACGAGGGCGGAGATGCGCTCGTCGAGGAGGCGACGGGCGAGGACGGCCGGGTCGATGACGTCATCCTTGTCGAGGATGACGAGAGCGGAGCCGTTGAGGAGGGCGCCCCAGATTTCGAAGGTGGAGGCGTCGAAGGCGACGGTGGCGGCCTGGGCGACGCGGTCATCGGGGCCGAGTTGAACATCGTCGGAGTTGAGGACGAGGCGGAGGACGGCGCGATGAGGGATGCAGACACCCTTGGGGCGGCCCGTCGAACCCGAGGTGTAGAGGATGTGCGCCAGGTCATCGGGCTGGAGGTCGCACTCGAACGGCGTCGTGCTGCTCGCATCCAGCGCTTCGCGAAGCAGGTCAAGACTCAGGAGTCGCCAATCACCCGAAGGCACGCTCTCGCGGAGCGACTCGTGAGTGATGATGGCGACGACCTGTGAGTCGCGAGCCATGAAGTCGAGACGCTCGGAGGGATAGTCCGGGTCGAGCGGGACGTAGGCGCCACCCGCCTTGAGGATGGCGAGCAGCGAGACAATCAGCTCGGGAGAGCGTGGCAGGCAGACCCCGACTTGAGGACGCGCCCTGCCGACTCCGTGAGCACGAAGGGCGCGAGCGAGTTGGTTGGAACGGGCATCCAGCTCACCGTACGAGAGCGAGCTTGAGCCGTGCTGCACTGCGATGGCGTTGGGCCGCAGCGAGGCTTGGGTGGCGAAGCACTCGACGATGGACGAGTGGGACGGATACGGCCGGCCGGTTTCATTCCATTCGACGAGCCACTGACGCCGTTCGTCGGCGGAGAGCAGTTCCAGAGAATGGATGGACGCGTGGGGCGTCCGGACGCTCTGCTCCATCAGCCTGCGAAGGTGGTCCGCCATGCGCGCGACGGTGGCCGGCGTGAAGAGCGCGGTGGCGAATTCGAAAACGCCATGGAGGCCATCCGGGGACTCTTCCAGGGAGAGCGTGAGGTCGAACTTGGAAGTGCGCGGATGAAGTTCGACGTGCTCGACCTGGAGCCCGGGGAAGGACGGCGGTGCACCGGGCGCGTTCTGGAGCACGAACATGACCTGGACGAGAGGGCCATGGCTCAGGGAGCGCTCGACGTGGAGCTCCTCGACGAGCTTCTCGAAGGGAAGCTCCTGATGGGAGTAGGCGCCGAGGCAGGCGTCACGGGTGCGAAGGAGGACGTCGAGGAAGGAAGGGTTGCCGGAGAGGCGAGCCGGGAGAGGGAGTGTGTTGACGAAGAAGCCGATGAGGGATTCGAGCTGGGGGCGGGTGCGGTTGGCGATGGGAGAGCCGACGAGGAAGTCGAGCTGACCGGAGTAGCGGGAGAGGAGGAGTTGGAAGGAGGAGAGCAGTGCCATGAAGAGGGTGGCACCGTGGAGACGGGAGAGGGAGTCGAGGGAATCGCGAAGGTGGAGGGGAAGAGAGAAGCGGTGGGTGGAGCCCTCGAAGCGCTGGAGAGAGGGACGAGGGAAGTCAGTAGGAAGAGAGAGGACGTGAGGGACGCCGTCGAGGAGGCGGGTCCAGAAGTCGAGTTGAGAGGAGAGGGTGTCGCCGGAGAGCCAGGTGCGCTGCCAGGAGGAGAAGTCGGCGTACTGGATGGAGAGCGGGGCCAGGGGAGAAGGAACACCCTGGAGGCGCGAGAGGTACTCGGCGGAGAGTTCCCGGTAGAGGACGCCGAAGGACCAGCCGTCGGAGACGATGTGGTGGAGGTTGAGCAGCAGCAGATGCCGTTGAGGCGCGAGGAGGAAGAGGCGCGCACGGAAGAGCGGCCCGAGGGCGAGGTTGAAGGACGTCTCGGCGTCGAGCTGGAGAAGGCGAAGGACCTCCTCGTCGGGGCTGGCAGAGGCCGAGAGGTCGACGAGTCCCCAGTCGAAGTCAGGCGAGTCGGAGATGTGCTGAGAGGGCGCGCCGTCGCCCGGGAAGCGAGTGCGGAGGGACTCGTGACGAAGGACGAGCGCGCGGAGGCTGTCATGGAGCGCGGTGACGTCGAGAGCGCCCTCCAGCCGGAGCGCGAAGGGCATGTTGTAGACGGCCTGATGCCCGTGGAGTTGGCTGAGGAACCAGAGGCGTTCCTGCGCGAAGGAGAGCGGCGGCGGCGCATCTCTGCCCACAGTCGGAATCAGAGCCAGGTTCGTCTGAACATCGGAGGCGCCTTGGCGCTGCTCGATGACGCGAGCGAGCGACTCGATGGCTGGCGCCTCGAACAGCGCGCGGACTGGAACCAGCGCACCCAGGTGCTCCTGGATGCGAGAGATGACCTGGGTGGCGAGCAGTGAATGTCCGCCGAGGTCGAAGAAGTTCGCGGTGACGCTGACCTGGTCGAGATGAAGCACCGCGGCCCAGATGGCGGCGAGCCGCGACTCCAGCTCCGTGCGTGGCGCGACGAACGAGTCCGTCTCCAGCGGTCCGAACTCAGGCGCTGGCAGGGCGCGGCGATCCACCTTGCCGTTGGGCGTGAGTGGAAGCACGTCGAGGACGACGACCGCCGAGGGCATCATGTAGCTGGGAAGCTGTTGCCGCAGGTGCTCACGCACCAGTGTCCCGGACGTTCGCGTCACGACGTAGGCGACCAGTCGCTTGTCACCCGGCGAGTCCTCACGCACGAGCACGACGGCGTCGCGCACGTCGGGATGGGCACGCAGCGCGCTCTCCACTTCACCCAGCTCGATGCGGAAGCCACGCAGCTTCACCTGCGAGTCGCGGCGACCGATGAAGTCCAGCTCACCCTCCGGACGGAAACGAACGAGGTCGCCCGTGCGATAGAGGCGTGCGCCCGGAGTCGTGCTGAAGGGATGGGGAATGAAGCGCTCGGCGGTGAGGTCGGGCCTGTCCCAATAGCCCCAGGCGAGTCCATCACCGCCGACAAAGAGTTCACCCGCGACGCCTGGGGGAACGGGTTGCAGGTTCGCATCGAGCACATACGCGGTGCTGTTGGAGACGGGCCTCCCGATGGGGACAGACAGCTCGGTGGAGGGCTGAGCCTGATACCAGGTGCTGTACGTCGTGTTCTCAGTGGGGCCGTAGCCGTTCACCAAGGCGCCAGGCGCTCCGTGGTTGAGCACGCGTTGAACAGTCGTCGCATCGGCGGCCTCTCCTCCGAAGATGACCCAGCGCAGCCCCGCGAAGGCGTCAGGGTGCGTGCGCGCGGTGTGGTGGAAGATGGCGGTGGCGACGACCAGCGCGGTGATACGCTCCTCCTTCAGTCGGCGCGCGAAGACGTCAGGCTGGATGACCTCGTCCTTGTCGAGGATGACGAGCGCGGCGCCGTTGAGCAGTGCGCCCCAGATCTCCAAGGTGGAGAGGTCGAACGTCACCGTGGTCACCTGCGCGACCCGATCATCCGGTCCCAGTCGGACGTGGTCCGTGTCCAGCGCCATGCGAACCACGCCCCGGTGTGGAATGCAGACGCCCTTGGGCCGCCCCGTGGAGCCCGACGTGTAGATGACGTGCGCCAGGTCGTCGGCGGTGCTGTCGTCCACCCACGGAGTTGACGCCGAACCCTCCAGTGCATCTCCGAGCCGATCCAGGTTCACCACGTGCCACGGCCCTTCGGGCAGCCGCGCGCTCAGGGCATCGCGGGAGACAATGGCCGCGAGTCGGGCGTCCTGGGCCATGAAGGCCAGTCGCTCCGTGGGGTGCTCGGGGTCGAGCGGGACGTAGGCTCCACCGGCCTTGAGGCTCGCGAGGAACGCGACGATGAGCTCCGGGGACCGAGGAAGGCACACGCCCACCTGTGGATGCCGTCGGTCGACGCCATGTGAACGCAGCACCCGGGCCAGCGCATTGGCCCGTGCATCGAGCTGGGCATAGGTGAGCACGCGCTCACCGTGCCGAATCGCCACGGCTTCGGGCCGCAGCGCCACCTGTGCATCGAAGAGGCGCACGAGAGACGACTCGGACGGGTACGGGCGCGCCGTGTGGTTCCAGTCGATGAGCCACTGGCGTTGCTCGTCGTCGGAGAGGAGCGGCACCTGTCCGCAGGGGCGCTCGGGTGCACGGACGAACGCCTCGACGAGTCGCACGAAGTGCTCCGCCATGCGCTCGATGGTGCGAGGAGCGAACAGCGCGGTGGAGTACTCGATGGAGCCGCGGAGCCCCTCGGGGGTTTCCTCCAGCGCGAGGAACAGCTCGAACCGCGAGGTCCGTGTCTCCAACTCCAGCGGAGCGACCTGAAGCCCGGGGAGCTGAAGCTGTCCACCGGGTGCGTTCTGGAGCGCGAACAGGACCTGGACCAACGGACTGCGTCCAGGCTCACGCTCGACGTGGAGTTCCTCGACGAGCTTCTCGAAAGGAAGCTCCTGATGGGAGTAGGCGCCGAGGCAGGCGTCACGGGTGCGAAGGAGGACGTCGAGGAAGGAAGGGTTGCCGGAGAGGCGAGCCGGGAGAGGGAGGGTGTTGACGAAGAATCCGATGAGGGATTCGAGCTGGGGGCGGGTGCGGTTGGCGATGGGAGAGCCGACGAGGAAGTCGAGCTGACCGGAGTAGCGGGAGAGGAGGAGTTGGAAGGAGGAGAGCAGTGCCATGAAGAGGGTGGCACCGTGGAGACGGGAGAGGGAGTCGAGGGAGTCGCGAAGGTGGAGAGGAAGAGAGAAGCGGTGAGTGGAGCCCTCGAAGCGCTGGAGAGAGGGCCGAGGGAAGTCAGTAGGAAGAGAGAGGACGTGAGGGACGCCGTCGAGGAGACGTGTCCAGAAGTCGAGCTGAGAGGAGAGGGTGTCGCCGGAGAGCCAGGTGCGCTGCCAGGAGGAGAAGTCGGCGTACTGGATGGAGAGCGGGGCCAGGGGAGAAGGAACACTCTGGAGCCGTGAGAGGTATTCGGCGGAGAGTTCCTGGTAGAGGACGCCGAAGGACCAGCCGTCGGAGACGATGTGGTGGAGGTTGAGCAAAAGCAGATGCTCATGCTCCGAGGTCGTCACCAACAGCGCGCGAAAGAGAGGGCCGCGAGCCAGGTCGAACGGCCGTTCCGCCGCCGCACGCAGCAGGGCCTGGGCCTGTTCGAGTGATGTCGCGGTCCTCAGCTCCAGCCTCACAGACACCGACTCAGCCACGTGTTGCACGGGAGCGCCGTCACCCGGGAACGTCGTGCGCAAGGACTCGTGACGGTCGACCAGGGCCTGGAGGCTCTGCTCAAGGGCCGCGATATCGAGTGTCCCTTCCAAGCGGAACGCCATGGGCAGCGAGTACACGGCCGTGTCAGGCATCCACCGGTCCAGGAACCACAGTCGCTGCTGCGCGAACGATGGACTCAGCCGAGCCTCGCCCCGCGCTGGCCGGATGACGTCTTCGGCGAACGCGCTATCGCTCTCCTGGAGACTGGCGCACAGCTCGCGAAGGACGGGCCTGTCGAAGAGGGCGCGCAGCGGAAGGTGGAGGCGGGTCACCTCGCGCATCCGGGTGATGACCTGCGTGGCGAGCAGTGAGTGGCCCCCCAGGTCGAAGAAGTTCGCGGTGGCGCTCACCGCTCCCACGCCCAGCACCTCCTCCCAGATGCGCGCGACCGCTGTCTCCAGGGCCGACTCCGGTGCGACGAAGTCCTCGGAGCGCGACTGGGGCGCGGGCAGCAACGCGCGGTCCACCTTGCCGTTGGGCGTGAGTGGCAGTGCGTCCATCACCACGATGGCGGCCGGCACCATGTGATGGGGGAGCAGGCGCTGCAGGTGTTCGCGCAGCTCGATGGAGGTCGCTCGCGCGACGACGTACGCGACCAACCTCCGGTCTCCCGGCGAGTCCTCGCGCACGAGCGCGAGGGTCTCCAACACCGAGGGATGCTGGCGCAGCGCGCTCTCCACTTCCCCCAACTCGATGCGGAAGCCTCGGAGCTTCACCTGATGGTCGCGACGGCCGATGAACGCGATGGCGCCATCGGCGCGCTCCCGCACCAGGTCTCCGGTGCGATACATGCGGCCACCGGGCGTCTCGCTCCACGGGTCCGGCAGGAAGCACTCACCCGTCAGGTCCGCGCGCTCCCAATAGCCCCACGCGAGGCCCTGGCCGCCCGTGTACAGCTCGCCCACCGCTCCCGTGGGAACAGGCCGCATCGCCTCGTCCAGCACATACATCCGCGTCCCGGAGATGGCGCGGCCGATGGCGACGGCCGTGGTGTCCTCCGCCTCCAGTGCTCCTCGCATGGGATGGAAGCTGGTGAAGGTCGTGTTCTCGGTGGGGCCGTAGAAGTTGACGAAGCGAACGTGCGGAAGCTGCTCCAGCGCCTTGCGCGCATGGGGCACGGAGAGGACCTCGCCTCCCGTGAGCAGCTCGCGCACGCGGCCCATTCCGGGCAGGCCCAACTCGACGAGCTGATGGAAGAGGCCCGTCGTCACCCACACCACCGTCACGCCCTGGGCTTCCAGGAAGGGCCCCAGTTCGTCGAGCCCCGCCGCGCCCTGGGTGAACACCGCGAGCCTCGCGCCGTTGAGAAGCGAGCCCCAGATTTCGAACGTCGACGCGTCGAAGGCCACGGGCGCGAGCTGGAGCAGTACGTCGTCGGGGCCCACGTCCACGTAGTTGGCGCCCAGCACCAGTCGCAGCACGCCCCGGTGGGGAACACAGACGCCCTTGGGCTTGCCCGTGGAGCCCGATGTGAAGACGACATAGGCCAGGTCGTCCGGGCAGACCGCTCGCGAGGGTGGATGCGAAGGAAGCGCGTCCAGCTCCGCTTCCATCACATCCAGGCTCAGCGTGGGCGCACCGTCCGTGGGCAGTCGGGAGCGCAGGCGTGTCTGGGTGACGATGACGTGGACGCCCGCGTCCTCCGCCATCAGTTGCAGTCGCTCGGACGGATAGTCTGGATCCAGCGGAACGTAGGCACCGCCCGCCTTGAGAATGGCCACAAGGGTGACGAGCAGGTCCGCGGAGCGAGGCAGACAGACACCCACCCGCGGATGCTCCCGGCCGACGCCCATGGCTCGCAAACGCCACGCGAGCTGATTCGCCCGCGCGTCGAGCTGCTCATACGTCAAGCACACGCCGTCGCTGCTGACCGCGACGGCGTGTGGACGCAGCGCCACCTGGGCTTCGAATGCATCCGCGATGCTGGAAGGAAAAGAAGCCGGAGAGGGAGCCGACAAGGAGGGGGTGTCGAGCATGTCAACGCGTCGCCCTCACAGGATGAGGAAGCGACACGGCTGCCGCGCGGGGGCACGGCAGCCGATGAGACGGGGCGGAACGCGTGAGGCATATCTAGGAGGCTTGCCTAGACATGGCAAGATTGGCTGGACCTCCCCGCCCTGATGAGGCGGATCCCCATGAGCTGTGTTTCAGTTGATTACGGGTGACTCGCCGGGTTCGCTGGATTCGTGCCTGCCGCCCGCTCGTCACCATCGAGGAAGCCGTCGAGGTCCCGGTCGATGCCGATGCGCGTCCCCGAGCCCTGGGGCACGCACGTGTACGTCAGCACGCCGTTGCTCGCGGTGACGGCCGCGCGGAGGTTCGCATCCGACACGCCTGGCACACCGTGTCGGTCGACGATGAACTGACCTCCTCCCACGTAGAGGAAGCCCGCATCGTGCGGGCCAACCCGGCCCTTGGCCACCAGCTCGCACTCACCCGCGTTCGCTCGCGCCACCAGCAGGTTGATGCGCGGTGCCACCACGCTGGCCCGAGCGGCCGTCAGCGTCACCTGCTGCCCGACGATGGGCGCCAGGTTGCTGTCGAAGACGAACATGAACTGCTCCATGTTCCGCTTCGCGGCGATTCCCTCGGGCGTGTCGGGGATGCCCACCGCGTTGAAGATGGGGTGGAAGTCGAAGCCGCTGTTGAAGGCGAAGAGGGTGGGCACGGTGCCGTCACTGTTGAAGCCGAAGCCGCGCACCTGGTCCCCGAGGAATGGGTCCACGGGCAGGTTGCCGGTGGCGAAGGGCGCGCCGAACATTCCGACCTTCTGGTACAGGTTGCGCATGTGCGGCACCTTGGGGAACTGCGGCACCACGTCGAACGAGGACCGTCCGTCCGTGCCGAAGAAGCCCTTGAAGACGCCTTCGCCAGGGTTCGCGTTGGGGTCGAGCGTGTGGCACGAGCCGCAGGGCCCGTGGAAGAACGTCGTCGTGTTCAGGAAGAAGTCCCGGCCCGCCTGCTGCGAGGGCGTGAGGGAGTTGTCCAGCTTGCGGATGGGGTTGGGCGGATAGACGACCTGCAGCGCGAAGTCGGTGAACTTCTGGAGCTGCTGGGGCGTGAGCTGCGAGCTGCGTCCCAAGAGGTCCATGAAGGCCGGGTTGAACTGCTTGAAGGCCGCCGACTCGTTGAACGTGCCGCTGTTGGGCTGGGCGTTCGCCGCGCTGTCGCCGCCGTTGCGATCTCCTCGCCAGTGCATGGGGCCGTGGTTGGCCATGCCCCGGAGGCTCTGCGTCGCCATGGGGCCCTTCAGCGGGTGGAAGGCCGTGCTCTGACCGAACGTCGGATCACTCCCGAACTCGGGCATGATGGGGACCACGGGAATGGGGTTGCTCTTCACCGCGCCGTCCGGGTTGCCCAGGTCCCAGGCCAGGCTGTCGAAGTCGCCGAAGATGTGGCAACTGGCGCAGGACGAGTCACCGTGGCTGGAGCTGTTGCGCGCGTCGTAGAGGAACGGACGGCCCTCCACCACGCTCGCGGGCTCCGGGTTGTACATGGGCTGGTGGGCAATCTCCTGGCGCGTCGTCGTGTTGATGACGGAGATGGCGTTGTCGAAGCGGGTGAGCACGTAGAGCCGCCGCCGCGACTCGTCCAGCACCAGGCCCGTGGGCCCGCCGCCGGTGAGCTGAATCTGATTCGAAGCGCTCGGCACGAACGTATCCGCCTCCAGCGCGGCGGTGGAGTAGACGCCCAGCTTCGAGGAGCCGAAGGCCGCGACGAACAGCGTGGCGCCGTCGGACGTCACCGCCATGCCCAGCGGCTGCGCCAGGCTCTTCTCGCTCTCCGGATTGGGCGTGGGCGCGCAGCAGGTGCCGTAGTCGATGTGCTTGTTGAGGTGGCGCGGCGTGACGCTGGTGGGGCCGAGCACGGTGATGCGGCTCTCGTGGATGTGGCCGCGCAGCGTGGTGTTGGCGAACGAGCCGGGGCCCTCGAAGCGCAGGTCATTCCGGGCCTCGGTGTTGCTGACGTACACCTTCCCGTTGGCCGGGTTGACCACCATGTTGAACAGGATGGTGCCCACGCCCGCGTAGACGCTCCCGCCGCCGGTGAGCGGCGCGGGTGGGTTGGAGGTGGCGTCGATGGTGAAGACGTCCTTGTCCGGCAGCGAGAGGCGGACCTGCGACGTCCACGAGCGGTTCAGCACGTCCACCCAGTCCTGCCCGTTGTACTTGACGAGGACGGAGACCTCCGGGGCGGGGACTCCCGCGAAGTTGGTGTTGGGGCCCGGAACGCCGCCCGCGGCCTCGCCACCGTTGGGTACGGCCAGCTCGTGCAGCACCGTGGTGCGATTGCCCGAGTGGAAGGCCGCCGCGTACACCCGCGAGCCGTCGGGCGTCGTCGCGAGGGCCCGGGGCGTGTCCGCGAACAGCGACAGGATGGTGAGCGGCGTGCCGCCCAGCGAGCTGCCCAATTGCTCCGAGTCGAAGACCCAGACGTCGGCCCGGCCCACGCCCGGCGTGGTGAGCTGGGGGTCGAACGGCGCGTTCTGTCCGCGATGCGCCGCGGTGATGAACGCGCGCCGACGGCCCTGGCCCGCGAAGACCAGGTCCCTGGGCTCGTCACCCACGAGCAGCGTGCGAGTCACGATGCCGCCCTGGCCCTCCGCGTCCACGCGCACGATGCTGACGCTGTCGGACAGATGGTTGACGACCCAGACCTCGTCGTTCGTCCTCGCGGCGACCGCCACGGGCTCCAGGCCCACGGGCACCGAGCCCCGGTGGCTGATCCCGCTGTTGCCGATGCGGAAGATCTCCAGCCGGTTGTCCGGCGTGTTGGCTGCGAACAGCAACCTGCCATCGGGGGAGAGGGCCAGGGGGCGCACCTGTCCGCTCTCGAAGAGGGTGAAGGGCGCCGCGGACGCTTCGCGGCCCGCCAGGACTCCAGCCAGTAGCAAGGTCAGGACAACGCATCTCACCGCAGCAGCTCGAACAGCCGTGCACGAGGCTTTCACAACGTCCTCCAGGGGATTGGGACAGTTCCCTCCTCCCGTCGAGGGAGTGACGGAAAGAAGGGAATGCGGAATCATCCGTGGATACGGTGTTAGCCGTAAATGCTGGCATCTCCTTTTCTGGAAATGCCAGTCGTGATGAGGGGCTGAGCTTGACAACGCCTTTCTTCCGGCCTGAAGGGAAGCAGGGCGCATGGAGCTGGAGAGTCTGGGCCTGCCCATGGCATTTGCCGACGCGTCGTATTTTTACAGGAGTGTGTACGGATGGCCTGGAAGATGCCCGAGGAACCCTATGTAGACGCGGAGCCTGGCTCCGCGCTGGAGACCGTCATCGTTCCGCGCACGCGGGACCTGGGGGATGGCTTCGAGGTGCGCCGGGCGCTGCCGTCGTCGCGGCGGCGGATGGTGGGCCCGTTCATCTTCCTGGACCAGATGGGCCCTTCCGTGCTCCAGGCGGGCAAGGGGCTCGACGTGCGCCCCCATCCGCACATCGGTCTGGCGACGGTGACGTATCTGTTCGACGGAGAGGTCCTGCACCGGGACTCGCTGGGCGTGGTGCAGACCATTCGTCCTGGCGCGGTGAACTGGATGGTGGCGGGGCGCGGCATCGTCCATTCGGAGCGCACGCCGCCGGACGCGCGCGTGAAGGCGAACCGGTTGTTCGGCATCCAGTTCTGGGTGGCGCTGCCCGGCTCGCATGAAGAAGTCGCTCCGTCCTTCGAGCACACGCCCGCGGAGGCGCTGCCCGTCATCAAGGACCATGGCCTGGAGCTGCGGCTCATCGCCGGGGAGCTGTTCGGGGAGAAGTCACCGGCGCGCACCCAGTCGCCGCTGTTCTACGCGGATGTGAAGCTCGCCGTGGGCGCCCGGCTGCCCGTGCCCACCGTGCACGAGGAGCGTGGCCTGTTCATCGCGGAGGGCCAGGTGGAGGTCGGCGGGGAGAGCTTCGGCCCAGGTCAGCTCCTGGTGCTGCGTCCGGGCGCGGAAGTCGTCGCCCGGGGCGGCGGGGCCGCGCAATCCCGCCTGTTGCTCTTTGGCGGCGAGCCCATGGATGCGCCTCGGCACATCTGGTGGAACTTCGTCTCCAGCTCGAAGGAGCGCATCGAGCAGGCCAAGGAAGACTGGAAGGCGGGGCGCATCGGCCAGGTCCCCGGTGAGACGGAGTTCATTCCGCTCCCCGAGCCCGAGCCGAACGTGCCCCGCTATCCCTGACACGCCCGCAGGTGAGGTGAGACAGCCCCGCAGAAGGCCCGTCTGCGGGGTGTGTCTGTGATTGCCCGAGGCGCCCAATCACTTGTACGAAGGTGCTATCGCTCGAGCACGTGTCGCTCGGATTGATGGGAAGCTGACGGGCGGGGGAGGGCAGGGGTTCCCCGGATTGAGTCGTCGGGATTTTTCATGCAATTCCTTTCGTATCAATCCAGGGCGTCTGGGGATGCCCGGCTGTATCCGCTGTGCGGGGAAGGAATTGCCGTGAGTCATGTTTTCATGAAGTCGAGTGGAGCGTCGGTCTCCGTCGGAGACTATCTGCTGTTCCGCCTGTGCGAGCTGGGCATCCGTCATGTCTTCGGGGTGCCGGGGGACTTCAACCTGGGTGTGCTGGAGCAGTTGCTCAAGCATCCGGAGCTGCGGTGGGTGGGGTGCTGCAACGAGCTCAATGCCGCCTACGCCGCGGATGGGTATGCCCGCATGAGAGGGGCTGCCGCGCTGCTCACCGCGTATGGCGTGGGGGAGCTGAGCACCGTCAATGGCATCGCGGGCGCATATGCGGAGCGCGTGCCGGTGGTGGCCATCACCGGGGCGCCGCCGCTGTCCCATCTCCAGAAGCGCTCGGCGCTCCACCACAGCCTGGGGGATGGGGACTTCGGCAACACGCTGGCGAGCATGGCGCCCTTCACCGTGGCGCATGCGGTGCTGACGCAGGCGAATGCGCCCCATGAGATAGATCGGGTGCTACGCACGTGCCTCCGGGAGCGGCGGCCCGTGTATCTCCAGCTCCCCACCGACGTGACGTTCCAGCACGTCCCCGCGCCCGAGGGACGGCTGGTGCGGGAGGAGCCTCGGAGTGATCCGGACAGTCTCCGGCTGCTCCTGGCGGAGCTGGTGCCCAGGTTGCGAGGTGCCCGTCGCTGCGCGCTGCTGGTGGACAGCGACATCCAGCGCTTTGGCCTCGCGCCGAAGGTGCTCGCGTTGGCGGAGGCCGCCAGTCTTCCCATCGCCCTGCTCAGCTCCGCGCGGGGCCTGGTGGACGAGGGACATCCGGCGTTCCTCGGCTTCTATGGCGGGCGTCTGGCGGACCCATACGTGCGGGACTGGGTGGACGGCGCCGACTGCGTGGTGGGGCTGGGCGCGCGCTTCACGGACCTGAACACGAACTCGTTTACGCTTCGCCTGGAGCCGTCGCGACTGGTGGACCTTCAGCTCTCCAGCGCCGCGCTCGGGCAGGGCACCCAGGGCGTGCCGCCCTCGCTGTATAGCGGCCTGGTGTTGAGCGAGGTGCTGGAGGCGCTGAAGGAGGCGCTGGGCGAACGGAGGGCCCAGGACTTTGTTCCGCGCTCGGCGCGGTTGCGAGCCATGGCGGCGGCCCGGGCGCCGGTGCCCATCACCAAGGCCGGGACGTCGCTCACGCACTCGCAGCTCTGGCCCGCGCTGGCGGGGTTGCTGGAGCCGGAGGATGTCCTGCTCGTCGAGGCGGGCAGCCCCATGGTGGGCTTCGCGTCCGCGCAGCTGCCCCGAGGCGTGAGCTGGGTGGCCCAGCCGCTGTGGTGCTCCATCGGCTACACACTTCCGGCGGTGCTGGGGACCAGTCTGGCGACGGTCCCGGAGCGGCGCCACCTGCTCTTCATCGGAGACGGCTCCTTCCTCATGACGGCGCAGGAGCTGTCCACGCTGCTTCACCTGAAGCTCAAGCCCCTCGTGTTCCTCATCAACAACGCGGGCTACACCATCGAACGACTCATCATGGGGCCGGAGTCCGTCTACAACGACATCCCCCGGTGGAACTACCCGGCCGTCTGCGATGCCCTGGGCGTGCCGGGGCAGTCGTTGACCTTGCTCATCGAGAAGCCGGAGCAGCTTGGGCCCGTGCTGGCCGAAGCGGTGCGGGCCCAGCGTGACGGACGATTGGTGTTCGTGGAGGTTCGACTGGCTCCACTGGATGCCCCCGCTGGGATGGCCCAGATGGGAGCCTCCGTCTTTTCTTTGTCATACCGGGAGGACAGCGGACTGCCTCGTTTCTGACGCCCTGCTTCATCCCCTCTCAGGAATGGTGGAATGGGTAAATCAATCTCAGTGTGCTAACCTGGGAAGGCCGTGCAACCCATAGGCAGTCCCTGGAGGCATGAATGCAGGCTGGAAATTTCGTCAGCGGTGCGTTGCTTGCAGTGGGGTTGATGTTGGTTGGTTGCGGTGGTCCCACGGTGGAAGACACTGGGGCACAGGACCTGACCTCGCGTGAGGCCCTGGTTCCCAACTGTTCAGACACCACCGAGGGGTTCATCTCCTACTCCAACGCTCAGTACACGCAGATCGTGGGATACAGCGGCTGCGGTTGCGGGCGTTGGACGAGATGGGGCCAGTCGACCCAGTACTCCATCGTTACGGATCTGTGTGTCCCGCCGCAGACTCCCGAGGCCTGAATGGGCAGACGTCGTCTGGAAGAGTCGTACAACCCATAGGCAGTCCCTGGAGGCATGAATGCAGGCTGGAAGATTCATCAGCGGTGCGTTGCTCGCGGTGGGGTTGATGCTGGCTGGCTGCGGTGGCCCCGTGGTGGAGGACACCGAGGCACAAGATCTCACCTCGCGAGAGGACTCCATCCCCAACTGCGATGGGGTGTACTACGAGCACACGTATTACAGCGACGCGACGTACACCACGATCGTGGGCACGCGGGACTGTGACTGTCTCAACTGGGCGACCTGGGGTCGGACTACGGCGTTCCGCCAGTCCTACTTCGGGACCTGTCGGTAGCACGCGCTCCGCGTCACGTTGAATGAAGACGGCCCGCCCCGGAGTACTCCCGGGAGCGGGCCGTCGCACTTCAGTCAGGCATTGTGCTCAGGCGGTGGCGGAGCGCACGGCCGCGAGCAGCTCGCCAGAGTCGACCAACTGGCTGACCGCCTCGATGTCCTTATGCAGCTCCCGGTCCCTGTCCATGTGCGGCACCTTCGTGCGGATGAGCTCGTAGGCCGCCAGCGCGCCCTTGCCGGGCTTCCCAGGCAGGCGGAAGTCAAGGGCCTGCGCGGCGACCAGCAACTCGATGGCCAGACACGAGCGGGTGAAGTCACTCACCTGCCGACCCTTGAGCGCCGCCGTCATGCCCATGGACACGTGGTCCTCGCGGCCCGCCGAGGACGGAATCGAGTCCACCGACGCGGGGTGGCTGAGCACGCGCGACTCGGCCACCAGCGCCGCGCTCGTCACCTGGGCAATCATGAAGCCCGAGTTGAGCCCGGAGTTCTTCGCCAGGAACGCGGGCAGACCCGACAGCGACGGGTTCACCAACTGCTCCACGCGCCGCTCGCTGATGGAGGACAGCTGCGTGAGCGCCATCGCCACCACGTCCATCGCCAACGAGATGGGCTGGCCGTGGAAGTTGCCGCCGGAGACGATGCGCTCGGTCTCCGTGAAGACGAGCGGGTTGTCCGTGGCGCTGTTGACCTCCACCTCGAGGATGCGCCGGGCGAAGGACAGGCCCTCGCGCGCCGAGCCGTGCACCTGGGGCATGCAGCGCAGCGAGTAGGGGTCCTGCACCTTGCTGCAGTTGACGTGCGTCTCCACCAGCTCGCTGTTGACCAGGATGCGCCGCAGGTGCGCCGCACAGGCCTTCTGGCCCGGATGGGCCCGCACGTCGTGAATCTCCGGGATGAACGGCTTGTGGCTGCCGAGCAGACCTTCCAGCGTCATCGCGCCCGCGACGTCGGCCAGCTCCGCGAGGGACTCGGCGCGAAGCTGCAGGAGGGTGCCCACCGCGCACATGGCCTGGGTGCCGTTCACCAGCGCCAGGCCCTCCTTGGCCTCCAGGACGACGGGCTGGAGGCCGGCCATCTCCAGCGCCTTGCGCGCGGGCAGCCGCTGCCCCTGGTGGAAGGCCTCGCCCTCGCCGATGAAGACGAGCGCCAGGTGCGCCAGCGGGGCCAGGTCACCGGAGGCGCCCACGCTGCCGCGCTCGGGGACGACGGGGATGACGCCCCGGTTGAGCATCTCCAGTGCCAGCGTCAGTGTCTCCGAGCGGATGCCGGAGTATCCCTTCGCCAGCACGTTGCAGCGCAGCAGCAGCAGCGCGCGGGCCTCGGGGAGGGGCAGGGGCGTGCCGACGCCGCAGGCGTGGGAGAGGATGAGGTTGCGCTGGAGGTCGCGCAGGTCCTTCTTGTCGATGCGGACCTCGGCGAGGGTGCCGAAGCCGGTGTTGATGCCGTAGGAGGGCGTGTCTCCGGCGGCGACCCGGTCCACGAGCGCGCGGGCGGCTCGGACTCGGGTGGCGGCCTCGGGGGCCAGCTCCACGGTGACCTCGTTCCGAGCGACCTGGAGAATCTGCTCCAGCGTCAGGGTGTCTCCGTCGATGAGGATGCGGGGGCGCGACATTGGGGCTCCAACAAGGGGTGGCGGATTCAGGAGTCTTCCGCAGCGGGGCTTTACACCCGGGAGCCGTGCTCGTATAGCTCCGCCGACTGAAGAGGGAGGTCACGGACTCCGTGGCGCTGATCGTCCAGAAGTATGGCGGTACCTCCGTGGGTGACACCGAGCGGATGAAGAACGTCGCTCGCCGCTGTCTGGCCGCGCAGGGTGCGGGGCATGACGTGGTGGTGGTCGTCTCCGCGATGTCGGGAGAGACCAACCGGTTGCTCAAGCTCGTGGCGCAGATCACCGACCGGCCAGACGAGCGGGAGCAGGACGTGGTGGTGGCCACCGGCGAGCAGGTCACCATCGGCCTCGTCGCCATGGCCATCCATGCGCAGGGCGGTAAAGCGACGAGCTTCCTGGGGCATCAGGTGCGCATCGTCACCGACAGCACCTTCTCCAAGGCGCGAATCAAGAGCATCGACGCGCAGCCCATCCGCGCGGCCCTGTCCAAGGGCCACATCGTGGTGGTGGCGGGCTTCCAGGGCGTGGACGATGCGGGCAGCGTCACGACGCTGGGACGCGGCGGCTCGGACACCACGGCGGTGGCGGTGGCGGCGGCGCTCCAGGCGGATGCCTGTGAAATCTATACGGACGTCGACGGCGTCTACACCACGGACCCGAACATGGTCCCCGCCGCGCGCAAGCTGGACCGCATCTCCTACGAGGAGATGCTGGAGCTGGCGAGCGTGGGCGCGAAGGTGTTGCAGATCCGCTCGGTCGAATTCGCCATGAAGTACAAGGTGCCGCTCTGGGTGAAGTCGTCCTTCTCCCAGGACCCGGGCACACTCGTGTGTGAGGAGGACAAGTCCATGGAGGACGTGCTGGTCCGCGGCGTGGCGTATGACCGGAACGAGGCGAAGATCACCGTGTGTGGCGTGCCGGACGTGCCGGGTGTCGCCGCGAAGATCTTCGGGCCGCTCGACGAGAAGAACATCGTGGTGGACCTCATCGTCCAGAACCCGTCGCGGGATGGGCGCACGGACCTGACCTTCACGGTGGGCAAGTCGGACTTCCTCAAGGCGCAGGAGGTCGTGCGCGAGGCGGTGAAGGAGATTCACGCCGCCGGCATCGAGACGGACGAGAACATCGCCAAGGTGTCCATCGTCGGCGTGGGCATGCGCAACCACTCGGGCGTGGCGGCGCGGATGTTCACGGCGTTGTCGTCCGAGGGCATCAACATCCAGATCATCTCCACCTCGGAGATCAAGGTGTCCTGCGTGGTCCACGCCAAGTACACGGAGCTGGCGGTGCGGGCGCTGCACACGGCGTTCGGGCTGGATCAGCCGCTGCCCCCCGAGGGCGTGGCGACCGTGTCCGAGACGGCCGCGCTCAAGGGCGAGAAGGTCTGAGCGGGTGGCTGCGGGGCGCACCGCGGCGCTCGCCGTCGTCGCCCTGTGTGTCATCGGGTTGGGGGCGATGGCTCGCTGGCGTTGGCCGGATTCCGAGCCAGCGCTGGATTGTCCTCCGGAGGCCGTGCGGCTCCGCTCCGACGGTGTGGCCACGTGTGGTGAGGGCGAGGTGCCCACGGGGGCCACGGCGTTGGCGCTGGGGCGGCGGCTGGACTTGAACGCCGCGACGGAGGAGGAGCTGGCGCTGTTGCCGGGAGTGGGCAAGTCCCTGGCACGGGGGCTGGTGGAGGCCCGCGAGGCGGCGGGCGGCTTCGCGAACTGGGACGCCGTGGACGAGGTGCCTGGGGTGGGTGCTGCCCGGTTGAAGACCCTCCAGGCGGCCACGGTGTTGGGGCCGGCTCCGGATGCCGGGCCCGTGTGGTAAGCACGCGGCGTGCAGATCGCCTGCCCTCAGTGCTCGATGCAGTATGTCCTCGACCCCCGCCTGCTGCCGCCAGGAGGGGCTTCGGTCCAGTGCACGCGCTGTGGCCATGTGTTCATGGCGTCGCCGCAGGCGGAGGCTCCGCGTCCTTCACTCGCGGAACCCGGTGGGCCACGCACGCCGAGCGGCTCGTGGCCCTCCGCCCCGACACCCGCGGCCTCGAGCATGCTGCGCACGCAGATCTTCGGTGCCGGTGCGTCCAGTGGAGCGGTGCCGCCCGTTGAGGGCGGGGCTCGCACGGGCGAGGGTCCGCGGGGCGGGGTGCCGAATACGACGCAGACGTTCGGCGCGGTGCCGCCGGTGCGCCAGGGTTCGAGTACGTACACCGCTGTTCCCGATACGACGCAGACGTTCGGAGCGGTGCCTCCGGTGGGCCAGGGGGCGAGCGCTCAGGGCGCGGTGCCGAATACGACGCAGACGTTTGGCGCGGTACCTCCGGTCGCCTCGGATTCAGGGCCGCACGGCGCGGTGCCGAATACAACGCAGACGTTTGGCGCGGTGCCTCCGGTCGCCTCGGGTTCAGGGCGGCACGGTGTGGTGCCGAATACGACGCAGACGTTCGGCGCGGTGCCGCCGGTCGCCTCGGGTTCAGGGCCGCAGGGCGCGGTGCCGAACACGACGCAGACGTTCGGCGCGGTGCCTCCGGTGCGCTCCAGTGCGGGCTCGCAGGGCGCGGTGCCGAACACGACGCAGACATTTGGCGCGGTGCCTCCGGTGCGGTCCGGTTCGGGCTCGCAAGGCGCGGTGCCGAACACGACGCAGACCTTCGGCGCGGTGCCTCGCGTGCGGACGGATTCCGGCCCACAAGGCGCGGTGCCGAACACGACGCAGACGTTCGGCGCGGTGCCTCCCGTGCGGTCCGATTCGGGCTCACAGGGCGTGGTGCCGAACACGACGCAGTCCTTCCAGGTCTTCGGAAACACGAGCCAGGGCAGCTCCGTGCCGCCCACGATTGCTCCGGTGACGGGGAGCCTGAAGCAGCCTGTCGGTGCCACCGAAGGCCTCGCGCCCCTGGGCCGGACGCTGACCTTCGGCGCGGTGGCCGAGCAGTCCGCCCCCACGGGTGACGCGTCCGCGTTCCCCGGCGAGACCCAGACCCGTGTCTACGGAGCGGGCTCGGCGGGCGGCACCCAGAGCTTCGGGGCCGTCGACTCCGACGCGTCACCGGTGGCTCGCAAGACGTCGCTGTATGGGGCTCCCCAGGATTCCGACGGAGGCGTGCGGTTGCCCCCAGAGGAGCTTCCCGGAATCGGTGCCTTCGGAGCGCAAGGGCCCTCGGGTTCCTCCGCCTCGCCGTCGCCGCGACGGCCCAGCGTCTCCCTTCCTCCCGAGCTGCTCGCGGCGGGCCGAGACCGCCCCGAGTCTCCCGGGTTGGAGCCCTCGAGCAGCGCCTCCCGTCTGTGGATCGGCCTGCTGGTGGGGGCGGGAGTGCTCCTGGCGGGCGTGCTCGCCTATCCGGCATGGAGGGACCGCGACGCGAACATGCCCGCGGCGGCGGTGGCCGACAAGGACCGCGCGGTGGCGTCGCTCCGCAAGGATGATGCGGTCTCAAGGGACCAGGCCATCGCGAGCCTCAGGGCCCTGACGGCGACGCATCCCAAGTACACCGAGGCGCAGGCCGAGCTCGTCGGCGCGCTGTCCCTGCGCCTGGGTGAACTCCAGGCGGAGGCGGATCGCCTGCGCATGCGGAACGAACACGTCCAGCGGGAGATCTCCGCCTACCAGAAGAACCAGCTGCCGGTGGACTGGCCCAGTCGGGTCAACGTGCTCCAGGAGGAGAGCGACGGCCTCGCTCGTGTCAGCGCCCCGCTGAGGACGGAGGTCGACAAGCTCCGCAAGGAGCTGGACGTCCTCGCCGCCGCGCTGAAAGCCGCGCCGGAGGTGGAGCCCGCTCCAGCCCTGGCCGCCCGGGTGAAGGCCCTGGCCCTGCACGCGGGCGTGACGGCGGCGCCGGACGCCCTGGCCCTGGCGGAGCGCCTGCGCAACGTGGAGAGCGCTCCGAAAATCTGGAGCACGGTGGCACGGGCCGAGTACGTGCTCAGCTCCGGTTCTCCTCCGGACTCCGTGGCGCAGTCCGCGAACGAGCTGGAGAGGCTGCGCCAGGCGGACGGCACGCTCCTGCGCGCCCACGTCCTCGGGGCTCGCCTGGCCCTGCGCATGAAGGACCCGAAGATGGCGCGTTCACTGCTGGACGAAGTGCGGGCCCTCAACCCGAACCATGAGCTGGCGCGCAAGCTGCTCGAGCAGCTCGACAAGGGCGGCTTCCAGCCCTGAAACGACGTCCGTCGTGTCCACCGTGAGGCTGGAGAAAGTCCAGTCCCACCGTGGCGTTGATCCTCATCCCGCCGGGTTTCCACGGGCGGAACGCGCGGCGGTGCGCGGGGCATGCCTCTTGCTGTCACCCGGGCGGAGTCGGGGACTGGGTCTTGGGAGGCATGGTCGATGGCGGAGGTCTTCTTCTGGTGTTCCGCGCTGCTGCTGGCGCACACGTACTTTCTCTACCCATTGAGCCTGTTCGTGCTGGATGGCGCCGCGCAGGTGGCGCGCAACGTCCGGTCGATGCGGGGAGGGGAGCCTCGTCGGAGCCTTGTGGCCGCTCGAGGGCCGCCTCCCTCGGTGAGCCTCGTCGTGGCCGCGTACAACGAGGTGACCTGCATCGAGCAGAAGCTGGAGAACAGCCTCGCGCTCGACTATCCGGCGGACCGCTTCGAGGTGGTGATTGGCTCGGACGGCTCCACGGATGGAACCAACGAGCGGGTGCTCCAGTGCCATGATGAGCGGGTGCGGTTGTCGCCGGCGCCGCGCGCGGGCAAGACGACGGTGCTCAACCGCTGCATCCCGACGGCGAAGGGCGACATCGTGGTCCTCTCGGACGCGAACACGATGATTGAGCCGGAGGCCATCCAGAAGCTGGTGCGCCACTTCGAGGATCCGGAGGTCGGCGCCGTCTGCGGCAAGCTGCGGCTCTACAATCCGACGAAACAGGACTACGAGGAGAGCGCGTACTGGAGCTACGAGTCCCTCATCAAGATGTACGAGGGGCGCCGGGGCGCGGTGGTGGGGGCCAACGGTGGCCTGTACGCCATCCGTCGCACGCTGTTCACGGAGCTGCCCGCGTCCACCATCGTCGACGACTTCGTCATCCCGCTGCGCATCCTGGAGAAGGGCTACAAGGTCTCGTACGAGGAAGAGGCCGTCGCCCACGAGGAGACGACGGAGGACTACGGCAAGGAGTTCGGCCGCCGCGCGCGAATCGCCGCGGGCAACTTCCAGAGCCTCCGCATGGTGCCGGGCCTGCTGCTGCCCACCGCGGGCTTCCCCGCGTTCGCGTTCTGGTCCCACAAGCTCTTGCGCTGGTGCGCGCCCGCGCTGATGGGACTGGCTTTGATTGCCAACCTGTTCCTGCTCGACAGCGTGTTCTACCGCTTCACCCTCCTGGGGCAGGGGCTGTTCTACGCCCTGGCGTACCTGGGGAAGGTGGGGGTGCTGAAGCGTGGCGCGGTGAAGCGGGTCGCCTCCGTGGCCTACTACTTCACCACCATGAACCTGGCCATCGTCGTGGGCTTCTGGCGCTTCCTGCGCAACTCGCAGCGCGCCGCGTGGGACCGCACCGCTCGCGCGTCCTGAGTCACGCGCACGTCGTGCGTCCCGGCGCTCGGTCCCTCTGGGGGCCGGGCGCTTCTTCTTTCCACCGCCTGCCGTCTACCGAAGAGAAGCGACGGGGACGGGCGCGGCCTTCTTCGCCGCCGGGCTCGGGGGCAGCACGCTGCCGAACGAGGCGAAGAGCTGACCGGTGAGGACCGGGTCCTTGTTCGGGCCGGCGTGGCGAAGCAAGTCATTGAGCACCTCCCCCGTCTTCGGATCTCTCGGCAGGTGGGGGCGGGCCAGGTTCATCCGGTAGCGCACGACGCCCCGGCGCACGCGGTGGATGACGGTGACGGTGCCCTGGGCGTCCACCGAGTCGACGATGCCCACGTGCGTGAGGCCGTCGTTGCGGCGGCCGTCGCGGTTCTGGTCATACGTCTCGTTGAAGAAGACCAGGTCTCCAGGCACCGGGCGCCCCTCCGTGTACACGCGGCCATTCGCGCGGGCGTAGCGGTAGAGGGCGGTGACGCCGTTGTCGCCGGGCTTGAGCGTCCCCCGGAAGGACAGCCCCGCCTGGGCATGGACGCCCTCGATGAGTCCCGTGCAGTCCGCCGGGTACTTGCGCCCGTCGAGCGTCACCTGCGGCTTGCCCACCAGCGAGCGGGCCGCGGCGAGCACCTTCGCGCGCGCATCCGCGGAGACGGGCCTGGCGTGGGTGCTCGCCTGCGTGGTGGCGGGCTTGCCCGGCTTGTCCTTCGACGGACGCGCGGCGGTGGCGCGCGGGGGCGTGCGCTTCGCGGGGGTGGCCTTGCGCTCGGCTGTCTGGGCCTTGGGCGCCACGGGGCTGGAGAGCGACTCCCGGGGAAACGCGGGCGGGGACGCGGAGCGGTAGCGCACGGCGTAGGAGTCCAGCCACGGCTCCAGCCGGTTCGACGGGGTGGCGCAGCCCGTCGCCGCCATCGCGAGCATTCCCATCAGCGTGAGCCACCGCATGCGCGACCTCCCTGTAGCGTCCTGAGGCACCCATGGTCGCCCCGGTGGTTTGTGTCGTCAAAAAACCTACCCAGGCAACCGTCCGTGGCGGCTCGGGTTTCCGGGGGGGCCGGGGTGCGGTATTGCTGCGAGGAGAATGGTCGCCCTTCGCCGAGCCCTCGCCGTCCTCCTGCTGGCCGCTGCTGGCTGTCTGCCGTCGCCGTATGACCGCGCCGCAAGGACTGACACCGTGGAGGGCTACCGCGCCTTCCTGCGTGACAACCCGACCCACCCGGACGCGGACGCCGCCGAGTCACGGCTGGAGGAGCTGGAGTTCGAGGACGCGAAGAAGCTGCACACGGTGCTCGCCTACAAGCGCTTCCTGGAGGTGTATCCGGACGCGCCGCATACGCGCACCGCGAAGACGCTGCTGGAGGGCCTGCGCTTCAACGCCGCGAAGGAGGCCGCCACGGTGGCCGCGTGGCGCCAGTTCCTCCAGGAGCACCCGGACGGCCTGCAGCGCGACGAGGCGCGGCGGCTGATGGCGGAGGTGGAGACGCAGGAGCTGGCGACGACGCAGGACCCTCGGCGCCTGGCCGAGTACCTGCGCGAGAAGCCGGATGATCCGCGCCGCCTGGAAGTGGAGTCGCGGCTGGACGGACAGGCCTTCGAGCAGGCCAAGGCCGGCGGCGCGGCGAAGCTGTTCGCGTACCTCAAGGACTTCGCGGCCGGCGCGCACCGCGAGGAGGCGCGCACCCTCCTGCTGGAGCTGGAGGTCGAAGGGCTGCTCGTCTCGGGGCTCGTGGACGAGGCGGAGGCGCGGGTGAAGGCGCATCCCCTGGGGCCCAAGCTCACCGGCTTCCCGGCGCGGCTGGCTCGCGCCCGGACGGAGCGGGCGGCGCTGGCCCAGCCGGAGCCGCTGGTGCAGGCGTCGTACGTGGGGCACTACCTGCGGGACTTGGAGGACCTGAAGCGCGCGATGGTGGCGCCGGATGCGTTGGACCGGTGGCAGGCCGCGGAGGAGATGGGCCAGCACGTGTCGGTGCGCGCGTTGGACCCGTTGCTGGACGCGCTGCGCTCCGCGCGCAATCCGCTCATCCGCCAGAACGCGCTGGAGTCGCTGCGCACGGTGCTCTCCTCTCTGCCGCGTCCGGTGGCCGAGTACGAGGTGGCCTCGCGCCTGGATGCCCTGCGTGAGCGGGCCAGCAGCGCGGAGATGTACCTCACGGTGGCGGTGCTGCTGGACCTCTCCGGTCAGCTCGGTCAGGCGTCCACCGAGTACCAGCGCGCCTTCGACTCCGGCGTGCCGGACCCCGTCGTCCTGAGGCGCTGGGCGGACATCCGCGAGGCGCGCAAGCAGCCCTTCTCCGCGGCGGTGGCCGCGCGGCAGCTCGCGGTATGGGCGCTGGGCGTGGCGCGCGAGGAGACGGTGACGGCCGAGGGCCGCGTGCCCCTGGCGTCCGCGCGGCAGCTCTGCGCGGCGGCCGTCAACGCGCGCTTCGCCGCCGGAGTCATCGCCCGGGCCCGCGCGGCGTCCAGCGAGTTCCCCGAGGACCTGGCTGAGTTCGAGCGCCGGGCCGAGGAGGCGCGGCGGCTGACCGAGGCGCGGCTGGCGGACGCGGAGCTGATGCTGCGCGAGCAGAGCCCGGGCATCCGCACCTGCTCGGACCGGGGCGTCGCCGAGCGACTGGAGGGTGGGGTGAAGGATCGCACCGCCGCGCTGGCGTCCGTGGGCACGAAGCTGCCGCAGCTGGGGCGGCTGCTCCTGGAGCTGGCGCGGGAGAGAGACCCCTCGCCCCAGGTCCGCGAGGCCGCCTCCGCGCGGCTGACGGCGCTCAAGCCCGTGCCCTGAAGCGACTGATCCGTTCGTCCCTGGAGGGCGGGGCGGTTAGAGTTCGCCGCCCCATGGCCTCCCTCCCCATCCCTCGGACAGTCGCTCCGACGAGCGCCTCGTCGCGCATCGACTACGCCGGCCTGCTCAACGAGGAGCAGCTCCGGGCGGTGGAGGCGGAGGCCGGGCCCGTGCTGGTCATCGCCGGGGCGGGCTCCGGCAAGACGCGCACGCTCACCTTCCGGGTGGCCCGCCTGCTGGAGCGGGGCGTCGCGCCGGAAAACCTCCTGCTGCTGACCTTCACCAACAAGGCCGCGCGGGAGATGACCCGGCGCGTGGCGGACCTGGCGGGCTCCTTCGCGGACGTGCGGCGCATCCTCGGTGGGACCTTCCACCACGCGGCGCACCTGCTCCTGCGCCAGCATGCGGGAGTGCTGGGCTACTCGGACCGCTTCACGGTGTTGGACCGGGAGGACGCCCGGGACTTGATGGTCACCTGCCTGGCCGAGCGCAAGCTCAAGAGCGACAAGCGCTTCCCCCGGCCGGAGCTGGTGTTGGAGCTGGTGTCGCTGGCCACCAACCTCCAGCAGGCCGTCTCCGAGGTGCTCTTCGACCGGAGGCCCCAGTTCCTGCCCCTGGCTCCGGAGATTCTCGCGACGGCGGCGCGCTACCGGCAGCGCAAGGCGCAGCTGCACCTGATGGACTTCGATGACCTGCTGCTCAACCTGAAGCGGCTGCTCACCGAGCACTCCGCGGTGCGTGAGCAGCTCACC
The DNA here is from genome assembly GCF_013372595.1 of Myxococcus sp. AM011. Classification (NCBI taxonomy): domain Bacteria; kingdom Pseudomonadati; phylum Myxococcota; class Myxococcia; order Myxococcales; family Myxococcaceae; genus Myxococcus; species Myxococcus sp. AM011. Next base: position 12,434 of record NZ_JABXEM010000024.1, on the reverse strand, counting down.
GAACGCTTCCACACCGTCCTCGTGGACGAGTACCAGGACACCAACAAGCTCCAGGGAGAGATTGTCGATCTGCTCGCCGGAGAGCGCCGTGACTTGACGGTGGTGGGGGACGACTGCCAGTCCATCTACAGCTTCCGGGGCGCGGACTTCTCCAACATCATCGGCTTCCCCGAACGCCATCCCGGCTGCGCTGTCTTCACGCTCACGCGCAACTACCGCTCCACCCCGGAGGTCCTCCAGCTCGCCAACGCGGCCATCGCCCGGAACGAGCGGCAGTTCCCCAAGGCGCTCGTCGCGGAGCGTCCCCCCGGTGCGCGCCCCATCGTCGTCCCCGCGCTCGACGCCGCCGACCAGGCCCACTGGGTGGCGAGCCGCATCCAGGAACTGCGCGACGGAGGCCTGCCGCTGGAGTCGATGGCCGTCCTCTATCGCGCGCACAACCACTCGCTGGAGCTGCAACTGGAGCTGACGCGCCGGGGCCTGCCGTTCCGCGTGCGCTCCGGGGTGCGCTTCTTCGAGCAGCCCCATGTCAAGGATGTGCTGGCGCACCTGCGACTGGTGAACAACCCCGGCGACGAGCTCGCCTTCAAGCGGGTGGTGCGCGCGGTGCCCGGGGTGGGGCCGATGACGGCGGAGCACCTGTGGACGTCCCTGCGGGCGCTGCCGGAGGGGTTGTCCCTGGCGGAGGGCCTGGAGCGCGACGAGGTCCGCACCCACCTGTCGCGCAAGTCGAAGCCGGGCTTCGAGCGCTTCGCGAAGTTGATGGGTCTGCTCGGACGTCCCGAGGCCGCCGCCGACCCGGGTCGCCTCATCGAGGACGTGCTGGAGGGCGGGTACGCGGAGGTGCTCGCGGCGGAGTCCTCCCTCGAGGAGGGCCGGGAGGACGACCTGCGCCAGCTCGCCGAGTACGCGCGCCGGTTCGAGGACCTGCCCCGCTTCCTGTCGGAGCTGGCCCTGGTCGCGGAGTTCGCCGCGAAGGAGGCCCTGGGGGCCGAGGCCGCCGGGGACGTCCTGACACTCACCACCGTCCATCAGGCCAAGGGGCTGGAGTGGCGCGCCGTCTTCGTCCTCTGGCTGGTGGACGGGCGCTTCCCCATGTCCCAGGCCGCTCGCTCGGTGGAGGAGGAAGAGGAGGAGCGGCGCCTCTTCTATGTCGCCACCACCCGGGCGCGGGACTCCCTGGCGCTGGTGTACCCCCTGTCCGTGCTGCCCCGGGAGGGAGACCGCATCCTCTTGAGGCCGTCCCGGTTCCTGGAAGAGCTGCCAGCCGGGGAGGGGTCTCCCTATGATCGGCTGGTCCTGGCGTCCGCCGAGGGGGTCCTGGGCGGACTCCCCCTGGGGTCGCCTGGCCCGGGGCCGACGGGGTCCGAATCAGGGGACTGAGTCGGACGCCCAGAAACGCGCGCGCGAAGTCGCGACGTGATACAGAGTGGGACGAGGGCGTGCGTCTTGTGACCCGCGCCTGTGAACTTCATGGCGGACAGACCTCGCATCGTCGGGATTGACCTGGGCACCACCAACACGCTGGTGGCGTCCGTGCGCAACCGCATCCCGAAGATTGTCCCCACGGATCGCGGCAATCTCATCCTCCCCTCCGTCGTCGCCCTGTCGTCCAAGGGCGACCTGCTGGTGGGAGGCGTGGCCAAGGACCAGATGGTCACCAACCCCCGCAATACGCTGTGGGGGACCAAGCGGCTCATCGGACGGAAGTACCATTCCAAATCCGTGGAAGACCTCCGCGGTGCCTTCCCGTACGACATCGTCGAGGGCCCCGGTGGCGACGCCGCGGTGATGATGGGTGGCAAGCTCTACTCGCTGCCCCAGGTCTCCAGCTTCGTGCTGTCCCAGCTGAAGACCATCGCCGAGCAGTTCCTGGGCGGCCCCATCGACGCGGCCGTCATCTCCGTCCCGGCCTACTACAACGACAACCAGCGCCAGGCGGTGAAGGAGGCGGGCCGGCTGGCCGGCTTCGACGTCAAGCGCATCGTCAACGAGCCGACGGCGGCGGCGCTGGCCTACGGCTTCAACCGGGGCCTGGACCAGAAGATCCTCGTCTATGACCTGGGCGGCGGCACCTTCGACGTGTCCGTGCTGCACCTGTCCGGCAACGTCTTCGAGGTGCTCGCCACGGGCGGCGACTCCTTCCTGGGTGGCGCGGACTTCGACAACCGCATCATGGAGTACGTGCTGGAGCGGTTCCGCGAGGAGGCGAAGATCGACCTCGCCGAGAACACCATCGCGCTCCAGCGCATCAAGAACGCCGCCGAGGCGGCGAAGATCGACCTGACGCTCATCCCCAACGTCGTCATCGACCTGCCCTTCATCGACGAGCGCAAGGGCAAGCCGTTGGACCTGCGCATCCCCCTGACGCGCGAGTTCCTCAACAGCCTCACCGGCGACCTGGTGGACCGGACGTTCGAAATCTGTGATCGCGTCCTGGCGGAGAAGGGCATCGCCCGCTCGGAGATCGACGAGATCATCCTCGTCGGCGGACAGAGCCGGATGCCGCTGGTGCAGCAGAAGATCCAGGCGCACTTCGGCAAGCCGCCCCGCAAGGGCGTGCACCCCGACGAGTGCGTGGCCCTGGGCGCGGCGCTCTTGGGCGACTCGCTGGGCAGCATCGACGCGGTGACGCTGCTGGACGCGCTGTCCATGCCCATCGGCTACGCGCTGCCCAACGGCCGCGTGAAGCGCATCATCGAGAAGAACTCGCTCATCCCCATGGTGAAGAGCTTCCGCCTGCCTCCGCCCAAGGAGCCGAGCGCGCAGTTCATCGAGCTGGACATCTTCCAGGGTGACAGCGACCTGATGGTGGACAACGAGTACCTGGGCACCGTGCGTGTTCCTTCCGCCGCCGCCGGGCGGAAGATCGACTTCCGCCTCACCGAGGAGTGTCTGCTCCAGGTGGAGGTCGAAGAGGCCAGCGGCGTGCCGCGGAAGGTGGACCTGGCCACGCGAGACACCCCGGAGCAGCTCAAGAAGGCGCTCCAGGAGGTCGTCATCAAGCGCGAGAATCAGCCGGTGGCCAGCTCCAGCGGCACCAGCGATGACCGGGGCCTCTTCTCCAGCATCAAGAGCATCTTCCGGAGAGGGTAGTTGGTCATGGCGAAGTTCCCGTCGAAGGAGTGGCTGGACGAAGCGGTCCGGCTCACGAACGAAGATCCCGAGTGCGCCGTGGCCGGCCGAGGCTGGAAGGGCGACTTCGGGGCCATCATCGACGCCGAGCCCGGAAAGCTGGCGAAGTCGTTCGTCATCCACGTCGTCCCCGGTGACTGCCGCATCGAGAAGGCGCGCGTGCTCGCGGACCCGGATGACCTGGACGAGCTGGAGCCGGTGTACCTGGCGCGTGCGCCGTACACCGTCTGGAAGCAGCTGCTCCTGGGCACGTTGGATCCGGTGGAGGCGGTGCTCAAGCGCCGCATCTCCATGAAGGGCGACCTGCAGCCGCTCATCGAGCGCATGAAGTACAAGGGCATCGCGGACCGCGTCTTCGCGAAGCTGCAGACGCAGTTCGTCGACGAGCCGTAAGGCCGGGGGGACAATCATGGGTATCCGCGACGACTTGAAGAAGCAGGCGTTGGAGCTCTCCAGCAAGGCGGTGGAGAAGCTGATGGCCGACGAGAAGCGGGCCATGGCCATCGCCAACGCCATTGGCAAGGCTCAGCGCGGGAAGCAGGCGCTGGACAAGGGCCAGGAGGGCCTGATGAAGGCGTTCCACTTCGCGCCGCGCAGCGAGTTCAAGGCCGTGGGCAAGCAGCTCTCCGGCCTCAAGCGTCGACTGCGTGAACTGGAAGAAAAGCTGGATGGCTTGTAGTTGAAATTGCGTTGACACCCACGGGGGCAGATGGCATTTACCCCCTCGTCGCGTCTCGGTCGCACACGAAGCGCGGGCGCATAGCTCAGTGGTAGAGCACTGCCTTCACACGGCAGGGGTCGCAGGTTCAAGCCCTGCTGCGCCCAACAGAAGAGGCCGTGAATCCAAGGGGAAACCCAAGGGTTCACGGCCTCTTCGCTTTTCGGCTCAGGCAGTGCCGGAGGTCTCTCTGGAGCGTCGGTTCGGCGCGCCTGGAGTCGACTCCCAGGCGCGCCGCGAGGCGGGCTTCAGCTCTCCGACGGCTTGGCGAGCGGCTCGGCGCCGGGCGCCACGGGCGCGTGCGGCGGCGTGTGTCGCGACTTGATGAGCGACGCGACGATGCTGGCCCCCAGCAGGCCGGCGATGACGCCCAGGGACACCGCGGGGTGGATCTTCACGAAGTCGATGATGGCCATCTTCGTGCCCACGAAGATGAGCACGCCCGCCAGGCCCACCTTCAGGTAGCTGAACTTCTCCACCGCGCCGGCCAGGAGGAAGAACAGCGACCGCAGGCCGAGGATGGCGAAGATGTTGGACGTGAAGACGATGAATGGATCCCGCGTGACGGCGAAGATTGCGGGGATGGAGTCGAGCGCGAAGAGGATGTCCGACGCCTCCACCAGGATGAGCGCCATGAGCAGCGGCGTGGCCAGCTTGCGGCCGTTCTCCATGGTGAAGAAGTGGTGCCCGTCGAAGCGCGTCGTCGAGGGGATGCTCTTTCGGGCCATCCTCATCATCCACCCGTCCTCCGGATGGTCCTCCTTGTTGCGCTGGAAGAAGAGCTTCAGGCCCGTGAGGATGAGGAACGCGCCGAAGACGTAGATGAGCCAGTGGAAGCGCTCCAGCATGGCCACGCCGGCGAAGATCATGATGGCCCGCAGCACCAGCGCGCTGAGGATGCCCCAGAAGAGCACCCGGTGCTGGTACAGCGCGGGGATGCGCAGCGCGGAGAAGATGACGACGAAGACGAAGATGTTGTCGACGGAGAGCGACTTCTCGATGAGGTAGCCGGTGAGGAACTCCACCGCTGGACCTCCGCCGAACTTCCACCACAGCCCCGCGTTGAACACGAGCGCCAGGCTGATCCACACCGAGCTCCAGCCCAGCGCCTCCTTGAATCCGACCGCGTGGGCCTTCCGGTGGAAGACGCCCAGGTCGAGGGCGAGCATGGCGATGACGAAGGCAATGAAGCCGCCCCACAGGGCGGGACTGCCGACGGTTTGTAAGGGTTCCATAGGTGGATTTCAGATAAGAGCGCCCGCTCTCTTCGACAAATAGGGATTACGGCTGCTCTCCATCCAGAAAACCGAAGTGAAGCTTCGGGAGCGGATGGAGGCCTGTCCCGGGAGGGGCCGGCCCGAGGAGGGCTGGTGCGGGCGACACTGGCTGGGGAAGGGTTGCGGGACGTGGTGGGTTTCGGCCCGTCCGGTTGGAATTCGACAGTCACCGGGCCACTGAGACCAACCAGGCGTCGGCGCTCGGAGGCATTCCTGGCCTCCGGGGCGGTGGGCGCGGCGAGGGCTCGCAGGGCGATCGGCGTCCGCGGCTCCTGTCACTCGAGTGGCCCCTCGAAGAAGGACCGCCTTTTTGACCCGGAACCGTCTTCTCTCCTCGATTTGCGGGGCGCTGTTGGCCCTGACCGCCACGGGCTGTGGCGCGGACTCCTCTGGCACGACGTCTCCCGGTGGCACCGAGCCGCCTTCCGAGCAGCCCCAGGTCCCCACGCCGGTGCCAACGCCAGACCCGACGCCCACGCCGGTGCCGACTCCCACGCCTGACCCCACGCCGGTGCCGACGCCAGACCCGACGCCCACGCCCACGCCGGACCCCACGCCCACTCCCGAGCAGCCGGGCGTCGACAAGTTTGGCGTGACGATGCTCTATCCCTCCGAGTCAGGGGGCGAGGCCTGGGCGCTGGCGGACAACCCGACGTCGGACTCGCGGTTCGATCCGCAGGGCACCGTCACCCGCAACGCGGATGGCTCCTGGAAGATGAAGAGCGGCCAGGTGCGCATGGGCGTCAGCACGTCGACGGGGTACTCGGCGGCGAAGATTCCCACCTATGACAGGGATGTGCTGGCGAGCCGGGGCTACATGCAGGCGGCCAATGACTGGCGCAACGTGGAGATGACGGGCTTCGTGAAGCTCAACTCCGCGTCGGACGGCTCCGACAACTTCGACTGGTACGCGCGCGGCGGCAAGCACAACGACAGCAGCTCCGGCTGCGAGGGCAGCAGCTACAAGGGTGGCTTGCACTACGACGGCCGCGCGCGCTGGCAGAAGGAGACGTGGCACGTGTCCTACGAGCAGGCGCCGTACAAGCCGGCCACGTCCCCGTTGAAGGGCCGCTGGGTGGGCTTCAAGGCGGTGATGCGCAACACCCCCGTGAGCGGCAAGGAAGCCGTGAAGCTGGAGCTGTACGTCAACGAGAACGCGGACAAGGTGACGTGGAAGAAGGTCCACGACATGGTCGACGCGGGGGACTGGGGCGGTGACGCGCAGCACTGCGGCGGAACTGTCGGTGCCATGCCGATTACGTGGGGCGGCCCCATCGCCACGTTCCGCTGGGACAACGCGGAGGACGTGGACTTCAAGTGGCTGACCGTTCGTGAAATCCAGCCGTAGTCGGGGCTGAGTCGCGGACCGTGTGTGCCGGGGCGCGGAGGGCAGAGGCCTTCCGCGCCCTTTTTGTGCGCCGGGCGCGGGCTCGTGTCGCCACGCGAACGAGGAGGGGGACTCCGAGGCAGGTGGCCGGAGTGTCCGGGAGCGCGCAGCCTTCTTCGCACCCCTGCGGGAGCGGGAGGCACATCCGAGCATGTGGGCGCGGCGCGTCGCTGGCCTGCTTCGGGCGAAGGGCGGCGTTGATGCGAATCACCTTCCTGGGCCATGCGGGTTTCGCGGTGGAGACCGAGCGGACCGTCGTCGTCATGGACCCGTGGCTCACCGAGCGGGGAGCCTTCGACTCGGCGTGGATGCAGCTTCCGCGCAACCACCACGTGGCCCCGCGCGTGCGGGAGCTGATGGAGACGCCGGGCCGGGAGCGCTTCCTCTACGTCAGCCACGAGCACAAGGACCACTTCGACCCGGAGTTCCTGGCCACGCTCCAGCGGCGCGACTTCACGGTGGTGATTCCGCGCTTCCTGCGCTCGGAGCTGCAGGACATCTTCGCGAAGTACGGCTGCAAGCGCGTCATCGCCTGCGAGGACGGACGCGAGGTCCCCTTCAAGGGCGGCTACCTCAAGCTCTTCGTGTCGGAGCAGGGCACCAACCGGGACTCGGCCATCATGGTGCGAGGAGACGGCCAGTGCTTCATCAACCTCAACGACTGCAAGCTGCATGACCGCCTGGCGCGCATCACCGAGGAAGAGGGGCCCATCGACATCTTCACGGCCCAGTTCTCCGGCGCCATCTGGCACCCCACCTGTTACGAGTACTCGCCGGAGACCTACGCGGCCATCTCCCTGAAGAAGCGGGAGAGCAAGTTCGAGGCGGTGGCGCGGGCGCTGGAGGTGGTGAAGCCGCGGGCATACCTCGCGTCAGCGGGGCCCGCGTGTTTCCTGGACCCGTCCCTGTTCCACCTCAACTTCGAGAAGGTGAACATCTTCCCCAACGCGACCACGCTGTTCCGCTTCCTGGAGCAGCGCCTGCCGGGGGCCGCGTCGAAGTACCTGGAGCCGATGCCGGGAGACGTGCTGGACGTGGGCTCGCTGGACTTCGTCTCGCTCGAGGCGGAGCGGGTGACGGCGGAGGGCATGGAGGCGTACCTCCGGACGTACGCGGCGGACATGGCGCCGCTGTTCCGGGAGCGGCGCCGCAACATGCTGCGCGCGGAGGCGGATGAGATTCATGCGCGGCTGCGCGTGGAGCTGCAACGCAAGCTGGACCTTTTGGACCTGCACGAGCGCGTGGGCATGCCGCTGTACGTGGAGCTGACGGAGCTTCCAGAACGGTTGCTGCGGGTGGACTTCAAGGGCCGGCGCGTGGACGAAGTCACGGAGGTCCGCGAGACGACGCGCTACGCGATGAAGGTGTCCGCGGCTGACATCGTTCGGGTGTTGGACCGGAAGCTGACGTGGGAGGACTTCCTGCTGTCCTTCCGGTTGCGGCTGAGCCGGTCTCCGGACGTCTACGAGCCCATCCTCCACGGCTTCCTGGGCGTGGAGATTGAAGACATGCGCGCCTTCTGCGAGGGCGTGCGCTCCACGGAGTCCCAGCGCGAGCGGACCGTGGTGACGGTGGGACAGAAGCGCTTCTCCGTGCAGCGCTTCTGTCCGCACCAGGGCGCGGACCTGGCGGAAGGCTGGGTGGAGGAGGGGCGCTACCTCGTCTGCCCTCGCCACCGCTGGCAGTTTGATCTGGAAGACGGTGGGCGCTGCCCGGTGAACGGCTCCACGCTCTGCGCGGAGCCTGTCACCGATACCGTGCCCGAGGAGACGGAGAAGCCCTCCGCCCCCGCGACGGTCATCGAGCCACGCGCGTAGCTCAGGGCTCGAAGCCCGCGCCACCGTTCCACAGGCGCTGGCTCTCGGCCTCGGTCAGCACGCGCTTCCAGTAGCCGACGGCATCCAGCGTGCCGTGCAGGTGGGCGTCCTCGCAGGTGTTGTGGGCGCCCAGGTTCAGATCGCCGGATGTCACCTGGACGCCCGTGGACCAGGGGGCGGACACGACCGTCCCACGGTCCGCCGTCGTCCCCACGCGCAGGTGGATGCTTCCCGCGAGCGCGTCGTGCCAGGCCTCCAGGAAGTAGAACGTGTCCAGGCTCACGGGCGCGGGGTGGATGACGCCGCCCAGCTCTCCAGGGTCCGCGTCTCCGGTGCTCGACACCTGGAACTCGAAGTGCTGAAGCGCGGCGTTGTACCAGACGCGGTACTCGCGTCCGCCGGCCTCGTTGTTCCATTTACCGACGAGGGTCTGGTTGTCGTAGAACGAAGACATCCGCATCCAGCCCGCCCACGTGAAGCTGCCTCGGCCGTGGCTCATGGTGGAGACGTTGGGTCGCCAGAAGTGGTAGCCGTTGGGGCCGTTGATCTGCTGTCCCATGCCCTGGATGGCGGGCACGCGCGTGATTCCGACCGCGTCCTCGGGGAAGGGGCCCACATCCATGCCGCTCGCCGCGTCGACGCGGTCCTCGGTGCCCGTCTCGTCCAGCTTGAAGAACATCACCGCGGACTCGGCCAGCGAGGTCGCCGGGTCCACGGGGACGCGGACGCACGAGGTCAACCCGTACTTGGCCGCGAGGTAGTCCTCGATGGCCTCCCGCTCCGAGGGCGCAAGCGCGCGGTGGTAGACGATGACCTCCGAGATGAGCCCCGCGAACGGATCTCTGGACTGGTCGCTCTGGGCGCCGTCGCTCGCGCCCAGCGTGGACCTCCCGTAGGCGTAGGCGTTCGTCGTGGCGGTGGAGGAGCCCTTCGCGGCGCAGTTGACGAACAGCCGGCTGTTGCTGGATTGAGCCACCGCGCTCAGCACGCGGAGCGCTCCGTCGTGAGCCGTCGTAGGGGAGGACAGGTACAGGCCGCTGCCGTTCGAGTTGGCCTTCACCGTGGGCTTCCCTCCGACGAAGGCCAGGGCGCCGCCGTAGGTGGTGAGGAAGCCCGCGGAGGAGGAGCCGGTGCCCAGCACGTGGCCCTCGGTGTCGTTCGTCTGGAGCACGGCGAAGACGGTGACGGGGAAGTCGCCAGTGGCGAAGGTATTGGCGGTCAGGTCGAGCCGGTCATTGGCGCCGTCGAACTCGACGGCCGAGTGGCCCGCGAGGGCGGAGCGTCGCAGCACGGGCTGGAGTGTCGAGGCCGCCTGGGTGGCATGGTTCGTCTGGCCGGAGGTGTCCGGCCACAGGCCCACCGCCGCGCCATTCGCCCCCTGCAGGTCATCCGCGCGCAGCCACAGCGCGCGTCCGCTGGCGATGACGGCCTCGTCGGCGCAGGTGCTGTTGTCACCTCCGCACACGCCGCATGCATCGATGACGGCGCCGCTGCCTGGCACGCCATCACAGCCTGGAGGAAGGGTGAGGCCCACGCCATACTTCGCGCCGAGGTATTGCTCGATGTGGAGCCGCTCGAACTCGCTGAGCGCGCGCTGGTAGACGATGACCTCGGCCAGCTCACCGGCGAAGGGGTCCTGGGACACGGAGCTGTTGCCGCCATCGCTCGCGCCGAGCGTGGACTTTCCATAGGCGTACGCTCCGAGCGCCGTATACGACAGCCCCGCGACCTGCCCGTTGACGAACAGGCTGCTGGGACCTCCGTGTGCCACGGCGGAGAGCACTCGAGGCTGTCCATCGTGGATGACGGGGCCTTGCAGGAGCAGGCCCGCGCTGTTCGAGTTGGCCTTGAGCGTGGGCTTCCCGGCCGCCAGGGCAAGGCCTCCACCGTAGGTGGTGAGGAAGCCCGCGGATGAGGAGCCCGTCCCCACCAGATGGGCGTTCGCGTCGGTGGTCCGGAGCACCGCGAAGACGGTGAGGGGAAACTGACCGGGCGCGAAGACATTCGTGGTCAGGTCGAGTCGGTCATTGACCCCGTCGAACTGGAGCACCGCGTGGCCGGAGAGCTGGTTCCGCCTCACCACGGGGCGGGCACCGGCGACGCCCTGGAGGGCGTGGTTGCCCAGTCCGGAGGCATCCCGCCAGCTCGCCACGGCCGAGCCCTCCGTCCCGTCCAGGTCATCCGCGCGCAGCCACAGGGCGCGACCGCTGGCGATGACGGCTTCGTCGGCGCAGGTGCTGTTGTCACCTCCGCACACGCCACACGCATCGACGATGGCGTGACTGCCTGGCACGCCGTCACAACCCGGGGGCAGGGTGATGGTGAGCTGATACTGGCTCCCCAGGCACAGCTCCAAGGCGTTGCGCTCCGCGTCGCCCAGCACTCTGTCATAGACGAGCAGCTCCGCCAGTCGACCCGCGAAGGCATCGCGCGAGGCGTTGCTGCTGGCACCGTCGCTGGCGCCCAACGTGGCCTTGCCATAGGCGTAGGTGTTGAGTGCCGCGCTCGACGCGCCCATGGCCTGTCCATTGACGAAGAGGGTGGTGCTCCCGCCTTGCAGGACGGTGGAGAGGAGCCGTGGCTGCCCGTCCGCGATGGAGCCGGGGCTGCTCAGCAGAAGGCCGCTTCCATTCGAATTGGCCTTCACCGTGGGCTGGCCCGCCACCAGCGTGACGCCCTTGCCGTAGGTGGTCAGGAACCCCGCGCTGGACGAGCCGGTGCCCGCCAGGTGGGCCTGCGTGTCATTCGTCTGGACCACCGCGAGCACCGTGAGCGGCGTGTTGCCGGCGAAGAGATTGTGGGTCAGGTCCAGCCGGTCATCGACGCCGTCGAACTCGATGGCGGCCCGCCCGCCAATCGCGCCGTGACGCACCACGGGTCGCAGGCCCGCCGCCGTCTGGACGGCATGAAGGCCTTGTCCGGAGATATCCGCCCAGCTCGCCAGCGGGGCTCCCTCCGCATGGGTGAGCTGACCGGCGCTGAGCCACAAGCGCAGTCCCACGGTCGGGGGCCCGCACTCACTCGACTCCGTGGAGACCCGCGGATTCGCGAGCGATTCGGCGGTGCGTCCGGAGTCCGAGCAGGACCACCAGACCGGACTCAGGAGCAGCACGGCGGCCAGGCATCCGGAGACCGGCGTCACACCGAAGGACAAGAAAGGGCGCATGGCTCGATGCTAGCCTTTCTTTCCAGAAAACAGGAATTCCATGTTCGGGAGGGCTCGCAAGGGATGTCTGTCTATGTCTCGGAATGGAGCCGGGGATTCGCGGAAGCCGGCGGAATTCTCAAGGGCCCAGGCTGAAGAATGCGGAGACCTGGCGCTGTGTGGGCGATACCTTCGGCCCGACATGTCTCGTGCCCCTCAGCCCCCGAAGAAAGTGGACGTCACCCGATTGATGAAGAAGGTGGACGCGCTGCTCGATGAGTCACCGCCTCGATTGGATGACGCGATTCCCCTCCTGCGCCAGGTGCTGGAGGCGGAGCCGGAGCGGCTGATGGCGCTGCATTCGCTGAGCTGGGCGCTGGATGCCTCGCGCCGCGCGGCCCCTCATCACTGGGAGCGGGAGCTGAAGGCGGAGCACTGGAAGGCCAGGGACCGCATCCTCGAGCTGACGCGAGGCACCCGCCCCGGAGGAAAGTTGAGTGATGCCCAGCGGGCGCGCTCCCTGGCCCTGAGCCTCTGGGCGGAGGAGGTCATCCTCGGCGCTCCCACGGACGCCCGACTCGACGCCGTGGAGGCCGCGCTGGAGGAGGCGGAGGGACTTCGCCCGCTGCCCGACCACGGCCGCGCCCGTCGGGGACTCGAGGCCTGGCGCGCCGTGCGACAGGGCCCCGGGAAGGAGGGCTACCCGGTGCTGCTCGCCCAGGTGGAGGCGTCGCCCGAGCAGGGCTTCCTCGACGTGGAGGACGACGGCCCGGAGTGCTTCAGCGGCCTGCAGGGCGCATTCTCCGACGAGGGTTTCGTGGCGTGGCTGCGAAAGCAGAAGCCAGCGGCGCGTCCCAAGGGGAAGAAGGCCAAGGCACTCGACGCTGGAGTCCTGCTCGCGGCGGGACAGGACACCGCCCCGTTCTTCGGCCCGGGTTTCGGAGGAGGGCGGGTG